>CAMAGM010000048.1 GCA_945833995.1 uncultured Prevotella sp. | reverse complement strand
GCGACTGGTTGCCCGGTGTGAAGCTGCGTGGCCATGTGGGAGTGTATTTCAGCACGGCACGCTTGTAGGGAATCTGGTGTCCCTCGGCATAACCCAAGGCGAAGCCTACACCCGAGTCGGGAATTCCGCAAACGAGGTCTGCCTCCGTGTCGTCCTCCTCGCCGAGCATCTTTCCACAGCGCTCACGCACATATTCGGTGTTGATGCCCATATAGTCGCTGGCTGGGAATCCGTAATACACCCATAGGAACGAGCAAATCTGGCAATGCTCCGAAGGCTTCTGCAGCACTTCCATGCCGTCAGCCCTCAGTCTCACTATCTCTCCTGGCTCAACGTCGCGCACCACCTCATAGTCGAGATTGGGAAACGAGGTTGTCTCGCTCGTCGCGGCGTATGCTCCCTCCTTGTGTCCTATTACGAGCGTTGTCCTGCCCATGAAGTCGCGGGCGGCAATTATGCCGTCCTCCGTGAGAATGAGCATCGAGCACGAACCGTCTATCTTCGCATACACTTTGTTTATGCCATCCACAAAGTCCTTGCCCATGTTTATCAGCAAGGCAACGAGTTCCGTCTGGTTTATCTTGTTTGCCGAGAGTTCGCTGAAGTGCATTCCCTGAGCGAGCAGTTCGTCGGCAATGTCGCGCAGGTTGTTTATTTTCGCCACCGTCACCACCGCATAGCGTCCGAGGTGTGAGTTCACGATGATAGGTTGCGGGTCGGTGTCGCTTATTACGCCCAGACCTTGGCATCCCGTGAAACTCTCGAGTTCGTCCTCAAACTTCGACCTGAAATAGTCGCGCTCCAGGCTGTGTATGGAACGTGAGAATCCCTTCACGGCATCAAACGTCACCATTCCGGCTCGTTTCGTTCCGAGATGTGAGTTGTAGTCCGTGCCGTAAAACAAGTCGTTCACACAGTCTTTCTTAGATATAGTACCAAATATACCGCCCATGATTTATTTATATATTATTAATAAGGTGTAGGCAACCCGTTAAGGCACTGCCCCGCTTTTGCGCTGCGAAGTTACTACATTTCTGTGAAATATACAAGAAAAATGCAAAAAATGTAGTTTTTGTAGCGACAAAACCACTGATAACGGTTTCTGTTGTTACAAACACCTCTCCCTAATCCACAGGGCGAAGAAAGGGTCATACACCATGTATCTGTTCTTGTCTTGGGTGATGAAGTCCTTGTCGAGAAGGCCCCTAAGTGCTGCCGTGACTACACTCGCCGTTTGAAGATGATGGCGCTTCAAGAACATTCGACCAGTGACGGCTTCAGCTACGCCCTCCTTTGCAATGGCTACAAACACCTCTCGCTGCTTCTCGGGTATCGTGTCGATGAGTATTGTGAATGCCTCGGAGAACATTCCTATGATATAGTCGATAGCCTTCTCTACCATTTCCCTCGTACATTTCTCGCCCACGGGAGTCTGGATGAACATCACGTTAAGCACTCTCTGCATACATGAGGTAACGGCATCAAACCTTTGATATACCTCCGACACTGCATCTCCGTCTATCAGCTTGCCGTACTTCTCAAACTGGCGTTGCGCAAATTCCACATATTTATTTTCAGAAATAGGGGCGAGATTCATGATCATCACCGACTGGTAAAACGGGCGGGCTGGGGATATGAATATCTCAGCCATAAGATGACGCTTTGAACCTGCGAAAATGAATGTGGCATTGTTGCATTTCTGTACGTATGTGCGCAGCAATGCCTCCAAATTAGCCACATCCTGATAGTGGGCTATCTGCTGAAACTCATCGATTGCCACAAGGCACTGTCGGTCGGCATTGGCAAGATAGGAGAAGATCTCATCCAATGTGACAGCTGGATTTTCAATGTCTCCAAGCCCTACACTCCACATCGGGTTATTGTTGATGTCAAAGGAAATTTCCGAACGTATGGAGCGAATGGCATTAACAAACACCTCCCAAGCCTTTCGTCCACGGGGCTTGAGTTCATCGAGTATTGCCCTGCCGAATACATTGACGAAGTCGCGCACACTACTTGTTGAGTAAATATCTATATGGAATGTATAGAACCTCTCTTTTATTGGTTGCTGGTTGAAACAATGGTATATCAAGTCGGTCTTGCCCACACGTCTTGGCGAGATTAATGCCATATTATTGCCATTAATCAGCAGCTCTACCATTCTATTGGTTTCTTCCACTCTATCGCAGAAATATTCCGGTCCTGCATATCCTTTTGTAACAAACGGATTGTCCATAATTCATTGCTTTTGAGGGCAAAAGTACACATTTTCTCCAAATTATCCAAAATAGGATAATCCTTTTTAGGATAATTTATATATTAAGCAATTATTTGGCAACTATTCTGCTTGTTGATTAAATTGAACACAAAGACACGAAGGGACAAAGTTTTTTTTTGTGTTATAAATTATTATATGAAAAAGCCCTGGCGCAGGTGCGTCAGGGCGGGATGTTCATTCAACAAAGCTGCGGTTTCAGAATTTCACTACACGTAACCGGCTTACTATATCGTCAAATTTCTGTTGTATCAAATCCTTTTGCCTTGGGCTCGCTTTTGCTATGCCGCTCTTGTATTTACGCATCAGTGAGGGGTTGATGCCTACAACCTTTGCAAGCTCTGACACATTGATGAACGGAAATGCAAGGAAGAACGCAGTCATGTCGTAACGATAATCGATGTCAATTCCGTTTTCGTCAAACCAATCGGGATATTTCCCCGTGCGTTCCTTCATGTACTCCGCCTGCTCAACGACAACGTTGTGGAAGTCGTTTTTCGCTTCCTGCTCCGTCAACCCATTGGAAAACAATGGAAGTCCGTCGGCTGCATAGATGCCGTAGCCCCCATCCTTTCCTTTCTCTATTATTGCAACTATTCTTTTCATGCCTTTGCCTTTTTGTTCTTCTATATGTCCATTTAAACCCACCCACAAGGGGTGGGAAGCTTTCACAGAAGCTCTTTACTACTTCAGTCCTGCCGATTTCAACATTGCGTCAAGAGTTCCGCTTGGTATCTTTTGCGTCTTGTGCCTTCCAACTGGAATGAAGTGTGGAAAGTCAGGATGCACATATTTGTAGTGCCCCTTTCCTCCCTTGATTGTCGATCCATGACGTTCAATCAATCTGTAAAATTCAGAATACTTCATAGATCGCTTTGTTTAAATGAACGACGCAAAGGTAACATTTTTGTTCCAATAGACCAAGTTATTTGTGTTAAATAATCACCCATGACCGCATTTTTTAACTTTCGTTTTGGTTTCGGAGTCTCATCTCTTTGTTTAACCTGCATTATTCATACTCGTTCCTACTGCAAGACCTAACTGGCAGCACCTCAGTGTGGTGCTCGCTCTTCGGGATGGTATCGGGATGTCTTCGGGACGCTCTCTGTCAGTTAGTTAAAAAATGTTTTTTCGTTTTGTTGAACTTCGTCACAAATCAACCTTATCTCACTAATAATTAAATAGTTAAACTACAGTCTGTCTGCTTTGGACAGTCGCCTGTCATAACTATGGCAGACGACTGTCACAACTATGACAGGCTAGGCAAAGACGGTTGCTTTGTTGCCTAAACAAGTATTACTGTGAAATGTATAGAAGCCTGCTCTGCAAACACTCTACACTCTACATTATTTCGCAATTATGTGTTGATAATCAAAGAGTTGGTGAATGTTGGGTGCCTCTCAACCCTACATTCTCTAACTTGTTGTAATCGAGTTTATTATCCCAAAAAGATGTAGAGTGTAGAGTTATAGCGGCATCCATATTTATATCTTGGCTCTATTGGGCAACATTGTAGGCAGCCAAAACGCCTTTCGGCGTACGGACTTACATAAAGTAAAGTCCCTACAGGAGGCGGATTCGAGGCTGCCTCCTACATTTGAAGGTTGAGTAAGAATATGTAACTTTGCGCCATTTGAGGGCAGCGGCAAATTGCGGTCGCTGCCTTTTGTTTTGTCTGATAGGTGGAAACGACACGGGCCGTGTCTCACGACACAGCCCGTATTTTGGATAAACATTTATCCCCTTTGAAGTATTAATAAAAACCTAATTGCTTTCTGTTTTTTTTTATTTACCGGCAAGACCTTCGGCAAAGCCGGCATAAGTGTGCTTGCGATAGTAGTTGGCGTCCCAAAGGCCTACTGGCTCGCCGCCACGCCAACCGTTGGCTGGAGCGTCGGTGGCACACCACTGGCAGATGCCCCACTGCTGTGACTGAGGAATAATGCGGAGATACTCGTGAACAACGAACTTATAGAGGTCTGCCATTGCCTTGTGCTGCTCGTCGGTCACGTTGGCTGTGAGCACCTTGTTGCCCTGGGCATCAACCAAGCCCATGTCAAGCTCCGACACGCGGCACAACTTGCCAGAGGCAGCCATCAGCTCAAACATCTTTGTGATGTGCTTCTTCTTGCTTTCCTGTGTCTGAGGATTCATGTAGCAGGAAATGTGCATCTGAGTGCCTATGCCGTCGATCTTCGTAACGCCGTCTGCCTCCCAACGCTTAATCCATGCTATGAGACTCTTCAGCTTGCCGTTGTCGTCCCAGTCGCTTTCGAGGTTATAGTCGTTGACAAACAGCTTCAAGTCGCTTGGCGTGCCGCCATTTGCCTCGAAATGCTTGCGTGCGCATGCCACAGCCGTGCGGACATAGTCGAGGTCGCCCATGTAGTCCTGCCAGTAGAATGCGTCGCCACCAACATCCCATGTGCCACCAGGAGTGTAGCCCTCGGAGTGCTGTAGCGCAAACACGCCCTCGCTGTCAGGGTTGCCACCTGAGATAGGCTCGTTCACAACGTCCCAAGCCTTGACATTACCCTCGCAGGCAGCCATCATTCCGCCAATCCACTTGTCCATAGCCCATGTGAGGGTGTCTTTCTTCTCCTCTGGAGTGAGAGGGATGGAATTGAGCTTCACTATCTGTACTACAGTAACCGAATAGAGGTCGAGGACGGCATCGGCTGTCTGAGGCTTCAAGATACAGTCATAGTTTCCACCTGTTACGCCTGGGAATTTCAGCTTGTAGCTATGACGACCTGCCATTACCGAGACAGGCAACGACATGTTTTGGGCATCGCCGCCCCAACCGTTCTGTATAGTGAACTGAACGCCTGACGCATCCTTGTCGGACTGCAAGTCGAGATACATCACATAGTCGCCCTCGGACAGAGTGTTCTCGCCGCCTGGGAGACAGAAGAACTGCGACCACGCGCCTGTTGGAACGAAGTGGATGGCGCCATTTATTACCGGAGGCTCGCAACCCATTGGATAGAATGGGAAAGGACCATCGTCGTAAGTCTTCACGCGCACTTCCTGCTCAACCTCAACAGCTGGGCTCTCCAACTTATAGAACTCAATCTTCGACACGTCGAGAGTGGCATCGGCTGTCTGTGGCTTGAGTATAACGTCGTAGTTGCCACCAGTGATGCCAGGGAACTTCAACTCATAAACCTGCTCGCCTTCCTCAACGGGAATGGCTACTGTGACATTCTGGGCATCGCCACCCCAACCGTTCTGGACTGTGAGCTGCACACCATCAGTAGCCTTGCTTGATTTCATATAGAGACGTGCCAGATAGTCGCCCTCGGCAAGTGGGTTCTCACCTCCAGGGAAGATGAAGAACTGCGACCACGCTCCTGTTGGCTCGAAATGGAGAGCACCGTTTATCACAGGAGGCTCACAACCCATAGGATAGAATGGGAAAGGACCATCGGTGTAGGTCTTCGACGAGACAAGGGTCTCTATCTTGGCATCTGGGTCGATGTCCAGTTCCTTGTCCTTCAGCAAGCCTGTGAGCCACTTTATTGGCTGCTGCGAGTGCCATGCGAGAGTGTGGCCATAGATGTTCATTCCTGAGCTTGTGGCATTGCTGATGAACTCCGAGACAGTGCCGAAGTTCATGTTGCCCTTGTCATCGACACACGATGCCATCTTCATGGCATTGCCCGTGACCAGCTCGTCGAAGTTGGAGTTAGCAAGCGCATATACAAGCTCCTGCTTGTTGTAGTCGCTTGCGGCGAGAGCCACGCCCAACTTGAAGTTAGGAAATTCCGAGCGGTTAACATAGTCCTTCAGTGGAGCATAGTCGGAAAGGTACTCATAGCCTTCCTTCTGCGGATTGCCACCTTCATATACTCGGTCCCAAGTATCAGCACAGGAAGCCAATAGCATGGCTCCAAGTGCTGTGAATATTAATTGCTTTTTCATTGTCGCTAATGTTTTTACTTATTGTAAATAGGTGAAAACTCTTCCGTTGTCACACCTGAGCGCTGCCAAATGAGGTTGTCAGTGGTAGTTGCCGTAAAGCCGTTGCCGAAATCAACCTTGTATGACACGTCGATCATGTCGCGGTCCTTCTCGTTCCATGCCTTCTTGGCTCCGTTGTCTTCCCACTTGCCATTGCCAGAGGCTGTTACGCCCTCGGTGAGGGAAGTGATGGAGCAGTTGTCAGAGCCATCGAAGGTGAGCAGGAGGTCGGCGGTGAGAGTCTTGGTGAACACCTTTGGATTGCCCTTGTCGTCAACACCCCAATACTCGAAAGGATAGCTTACGGTGAGGATTGACTGTGTGAGCGTCCTGGTCTTAATCTGAATCACGTTGCGCTTCTCTACGGATGCTGCCTTGCGGTCCTGTGTCTTCTGACCAATCTCGTCGTTGATCACGTCCTTACCCTCAGCAAGCCAGTAGCCAGAGTACTTATTGAGGAATTTCACGCAATAAAGTACATAGTCCATTGGCTTAATCTTCCATGCGCCCTCGTCGAAGCGTGACGGTGTAGCACCCTCCTCGTTTGGCGTGCCGGTGAGGATGCGTGAGAAACCCTTCTGGTTTGTCATGACCAAAGGAATGACATACACACCCTTTGCTGCGTCAAGGTCGTTGAAGAATGCGTCGGTGAGCTGCACCTCTGTAGTGCCGTTGAACGTGCCGTTGAACGCCAGGTTGGTGGTGGAGAGAGTGTAGTAGCTCTCTGGCATTGCCTTGATTGGAGTTCCGTCGGAGAATGTAAGACCCGTTACGAGGTTGTTGTCAACAGCCACCTGAACGCTTCCGTTTGAGCCATTGTAGGAACCACCGAACGTAGCCTTAATCTGACACTTGTGCTCCTTGTCGAGTGTTGTGTCATACTCGTCATCTCCCATCACGAGTGTACGAACAGGATACTGATATGGGAAATATACAGTCTGCTCCTCGAAATCAGGGAACTCGTTGTCGCCGTTCTCGCAAGAGGCAAAGCCCAAAGCCAAAACCGCGGCTGACATATACTTTATATACTTATTTAATTTCATAAATCTCAATCTTAGTTTTTATTAATTACCATCCATAATTTTGCTGGAGATTGCTCCACTTCAGAGTCTCCAAGTAAGGTATAGGACCATAATACATATAATCCTTATAGTCACGTCTCT
This sequence comes from uncultured Prevotella sp., assembly GCA_945833995.1. Taxonomy (GTDB): domain Bacteria; phylum Bacteroidota; class Bacteroidia; order Bacteroidales; family Bacteroidaceae; genus Prevotella. The sequence continues at coordinate 11,758 of CAMAGM010000048.1, read as the reverse complement.
CAACGTCGATAACCTTATAGTCAAGAGAGCCGTCAGCGTTTGTAGTGATGCTGATGCCCTTGGCAGTCTCATTAAGAGGTGCCATCCAACGGCGCAAATCCCAGAAACGGTTGTTCTCGAAGCAGAGTTCGAGACGACGCTCGTTGCGGATAAGCTCGCGCATCTTCTCCTTCGATGTGGCACACTCGTCAAGATAAGCGTCCTCACCGTCAATATCGCTAAGACCAACGCGGTTGCGGATTGCCTTGATCACCTCGTAAGCCGAATAGCCGGCACCGCCCACCTTAGCCTTCGGGCCTTCTGCCTCGTTGGCTGCCTCGGCATAGTCGAGGAATATCTCGGTCGTACGGATGCGGAGCTGCAAGTGGTTGAATGTCGATCCATCGTCGTTACAGTTCACGTCAGGGCGCAGAAGTTTTCTCAGGTAGTAGCCTGTGACTGTCGATTTTCCGTTCTCCTTGTTGATACCGTCAAGAGTTGGAGAGTCCTGTGCGGTGTTGATGGCGGTATTGTTGTGTCCAATCGTAGCACCATTGACAAGGATATACATCTTCAGACGTGGGTCGCGTCCCTCGTATGGGTTCTTTGGGTCATATCCCGAACCGGCAACCGTGATAGGCATACCGTTTGCCATTGGGAAAGCGTCAACAAGGTTCTGTGTGGGATTGACACGTCCGCTACCGAATATCGATGGAGGATAGTTGTCCTTCTCATAAGACTGGGTCTTGTTGATGTTTGCACGCCAGATGATCTCAGCTGGAGCATCGTCGGTGGCACCGAAGTTGTTGAGGAACGAAGTGTTGTCGAAAATCTTCCAACCGTCGCTCTGCATGTTGTCAAGTCCGCCGAACTTGGCGAGACAGTCGGCAGCCAACTTGGCAGCCTCGGCGTAAGTGCAGGCACCTGCCTTGCTGTAGGCTGGAGAAGCCGCGAGAATGGCGAGCTGAGCCTTGAAGGCAGCTATGATGCGACCGTCGATCTTACCACGGTGATGGGCACCGAAGGCCTTGTTGTAGCCTGTCATGTCGGCACCTATGGAGCTGTACTTCGCAGGAATCTGTGAGGCATCGGAAATTGTCTGATACTGCAAGGGGAGATACTCAAGAGCCTTGTTCCAGTCAGCCATGATGAGGTCGTAGCACTCCTTGAACGTCAGACGTGACTCGTTGAAGTCTGAGTTTGCATCGACATACTCAAGGTGCATTGGAATGCCGAGAATCTCACCATTCTGCTCTGCCATGCCGGCATGGGCACGCAGGGCATAGAAATGGTGCAGGCCGCGAAGGGCATAGGCATTGCCGAGATAGTTGTCGATAAACATCTGGTTGACGCTTGCGTCGGTGTAGGACCACTCCACCTTGTCGGCATTGGCAATCATGAGATTGCAATACTGGATGGCATGGAACGCGTCGTCCCATCGGCTTACGGGATTCATGTCAGCCGCCCACGAGCCAGTAGCCATCTTCTTGTAGTTGTTGGTGGCATCGTTCGACACGGCATCGTCGGTAGCCAAGTCGGATTGCGGCATGTCGCTATATGGCAGCACGAGGTAGGCATTGTCGAGCACGCCACGGGCAAAGTCGGCATCCTTATACATCGACGAGATGTCCTGGTTGTTCTCGTTAGCCGGTTCGAAAAGGTCGTCGCATGAGGCGAGAGCCATCGTTGCTGCGCTAAACAGAATTATATTTTTCAGTTTCATATTTTCTATTGTTATTATATTGTCTTCTCTTTCTACATTAGAACGCAACCTTGAAACCAAGATTGTAGAAACGTGTCTGAGGAGCACTGCCCACGCTCATTTCAAGGATCTCACGCTCCTTGGCTATAGTAAGGAGACTGTTGCCGCTTACATAGACCTGAACGCCCTTTACGAAGCTGTCGCCGAAGAGCTTCTTGTCGAAGTCGTAGGTGAGCTGCACCTTGTTGAGGTCGAAACGCGATGTTGAGTACATCCAGAAGTCTGATGTCACGAAATTGTTGGCACCGTTGCCTGTTGTCAGACGTGGATAAGTGGCGGTGTTGGCTGTCTCTGGAGTCCAACGGTCGCGGACAGCAGCAGAATACTTGTCCTCGCCCTTAACCCACCAGTAGCTGTTGTTGCGCACGCCATTGCCGCCAAAGCTACCTGTTCCGAGTATGAAGAGAGTGAAGTTCTTGTACTTCAGCGTAACGTTAAGACCGAGAGTGGATGGGGCGCCATACCAGCCGCCCTTGCCAAGCTCAACCTGGTCCTTGTTGTCAATTATGCCATCGCCGTTCTGGTCCTTGTACTTCAGGTCGCCGGGAGCGATTGTCTGACCGAAATAAGACTGGTTTGGCGATGATTTGATGTCTGCCTCGTCCTGGAAGAAGCCAAGGCACTCATAACCCCAGATAGTGTCGAGCGGCTTGCCCTGACGATACTGGTAGGCATCGGCATAGTTGGTGTCGTCACGCTTGGTTGCCTTTGTGGTGTAATAAGTGTAGTTGGCACCAACCTGGAAACCGAAGTCGCCGAAGTTCTTCTTGTAGTTCACGGCAATGTCGAAACCAGTGCGCTTGTCGTCGTTGAAGTTGATGTATGGACGGAACGACGACTCAGGATAGTAAACCATGAAGTAGCTTGGCATCTGGTTTGAGGCAGTGATAATCTGTCCTGTCATCTTGCTTGTGAAGAACGATGCGTCGAAAGAGAGCGCACGGTCGAGCAGCGAGCCACGGAGATTTACCGAGAACTCCTTGCGGTGGATGTAGCCAAGGTCGTTGTTACCGCCACGCTTTGACTGCACTCCTGCATGTCCTGAGACACCGTTCCAGTCCCACCAGCCGCCGCTCTGGAAAGCGCCGAGATACATATAATAGTCGTCGATGCCGAGGTCGGTAGCCAAGTCGCTATAGCTTGCGCTGAGCACGAGGTCGTTGAACACGCCGTCCTTCATGAAGTCCTCGCCAGTGATGTTCCATCCGAGAGTGAGCGATGGGGAGATTCCGGCGCGACTGCCAGCGGGGAGCTTTGCCGACCAAGGAGTGGCAAGGGCGAAGTCTGCATAGTACTTGTGGTCGTAGTTGTAGCCAAGCTGCAGACCGAGGTTGGCGTTAGACACCTTGTGATATACAGCCGACTCCGACTGCTGATAGCCGTTGGCAACAAACATCGCGTTCACGTTGTGTACGTTGGCGAATGTGCGCACATAGTCGAAATGGGCGTTGAAAGCTATCGTCTGGTTGTCGTAAGAGCCAGAGATGTTCTGCACGCCAGAGTGCTTGTCAACAGTGTCGAAGGTGTTGAGCGCGATAATCACGTCCTTGCCATTGTACTCGCTCCAGGTTGGGGTGAATGTGGCATAGGTGTCGTTGAACGATGTGGTGTAGGCAGTGCGGTAATCGACAGCCACCATGGTGTGGAAGCTAAGTCCCTCTGTCACTGAGCTGAGGTCAACATCGACACCAGCGTCGAACTGGAACTGACGGCTTGTCCAAGTGTTCTTGCCGGCGAAGTAATAGTCGGCGAAGATGTTGCTGAGGTCTGTCTGCGCGCCACCGAGGAAACAACCGTTGAGATAGTTCTTGGTAGTGCCGATAAGGTCCATTGCCTGCTTTGAGTTCTCGTCGATGTAGGACAGTGGAATGAGCGGAGCAACACGGTTTGGACGGAAGGTGGCTGCCTTCTCCCAATATGAGCCACCGTTTGCCGACCTTGAGTTGTAGTAGGTGGCATTGGCGTTCACGTAGGCACTGATGGACTTGTTGAGCTTCACATCGACATTGCCACGCACATTGAAGCGGTCAACATAGTTGTTCTTTGCCTCGCCGAACTTCAGGAAGTCGCCCTGACGGTAATAGCTTACGTTGCTGTAGAACCTGGCACGCTCGTTGCCGCCTTCAATCTCAGCTGTCACGTCAGTACGGTTGTAGTTGTTCTTGATGTACTCCGAAGAGTAGAACTCAACGTCTGGATAACGGTAAGGGTTCACTCCGGAGGCATATTTCGCGATGGTCTCAGAGCTATAGAGCGGAGCAAGTCCGTCGTTGGCACGGGCTTCGTTGTAGAGTGTCATGTACTCAGCCGAACCGAGATACTCAGGATAGGACTTTGCCACTGCCCAACCCGTGTTGGCACGGACATTGACAGAGAGTCCGTCGTTCACCCTACCACGCTTAGTGGTGATGAGTATTGCACCATTCGCTGCCTTGCTGCCGTAGAGGACAACGGCCTGCGCACCCTTGAGGAAAGTGATTGTCTCAATCTCGTCAGGTTTAACGTTGTTAGCTTCACGGGGCACACCATCGATGAGCACGAGTTGGTCGGTATATCCCCACATTCCGGCTCCATTGAAACCGGACACATAGCCCTGCATGTTGTCAAGACTATAGGTATTGTAGTTCTTCTCCATCAACTCCCTGACATCGACAGTAGATACGCCACCCATGATGTCCTGCTTGGCAACCTTGCGGAAAGCCACATTGACAAGAGTGCTGTCTTCAGCCGCTTCCTGGGCCGATGCCGGTGTGGCAGTAGCACAGATGGCGATAAGTGCGAGAAGATTCATTGATATCTTGTTCATAATAATTCTTTCGTTTTCAATTAATTATTGTTACCTTTACCATCCGGGGTTCTGCCCGAAGTCAGCATAGAGATAAACATCGTCGTTCGTGAATGGGAACAGATAGTGCTGCTTGCTGAACTTACGCTCAACGATAATCTCCTCTCTCCAGCCTGTAACCTCGGCATCGCGTGGGTCGTTCTTTGCATAGTCGAAATTGCCTACACGGCGGAACTCCTGAGAGGTCTTGACGTTGTAAGGATACTCCGTGAGAAGGAGCCAGCGCTGAAGGTCGTTCCAGCGGAAACCCTCGAAGGCAAGCTCGCAGGCACGCTCGCGGCGAACCTCGTCCATGAACTTGGTCTTGTCGGCAACGAACTTGTCGGCAACAGGTGCGCTGCCTACACGGTCGCGGAGGATGTTGATGGCATCAACGGCTGTCTTGCCATAGTTGTTGCTCTTGTAGCCTGCACCCTGGACGGCTGCTCCTGCCTCGGCATACATCAGATAGATGTCGGCAACACGCATATAGGGCAGATAAGTCTGAAGGGCACCACCCCAGTTGTACATACCGTCGTACTTGTTGCACTGGTGAGGAACGAGCTTCTGGCAGAAATATCCTGTGCGTGAGCCATTGTTGGGGTCGCGCATTCTCTCCTCGTTAGGATTTGTTCCGTTGGCTGACTGCAATGGCAGGTACTGAAATACCTTGTCGTCCTTGCTTGGGTCGTTGTTGATGAACTTGAATCCGTCGAACATAATGTCGTGGTAGAAGCGTGGGTCGCGGTCCTTGAACGGATGTGTAGGGTCGAAACCTGACTCAGGGTCGGTCAGGGGCAGACCGTTTGCCATACCGTATGCATAGTTGATGTAGTTGGCAGTTGGCATGTGGATAACGGCGTCGTGCTCAACAAGACCGTTGATCTTTGGTCCCCACAGCTTTGCGAAGTTCCAGTTTGAGCCGTTGACGTCGGGCATAGGACCACGCATCACAGCCTCAACAGAACCTGGCATCTGCCAGTTCTTACCTGTAGTATAGAAAATGTCGGAGAAGTTTGTCGTGCTAGCATTCTTGTCCATCGTATGGTTGTAGATGTCAGAATACTTATACTCTGCGAGAGCGTAAGGAGTCGTTCCACCCTCGATGAGGCTGAGTGCCTCGCCAAGAGCCTCAGCGGCACGTCTTGCGAGATCTGCGTCATACTGATAAGTAAGGGTCAGGTTGGCAGAACCCGTGGAAGCACCATGGACATTGAAAGGAGACGCAGCCCAAAGGAGCACCTTGCCAAGATAGCCAAGGGCGCAGGCCTTCGTGATGCGCAGGTCGTTGTGACCCTTTGTGCGCAAGCCGGCAGGATGGTTGTCCCAGTTGGCTGGCAGCAGGTCGGCTGCACGGCGATAGTCGGCTGCACATTTCTCAGCACACTCCTGGAAAGAGAGGCGTGGAAGCACCAGCTCCTCGCTTGGCTCAAATGCCTTGTCAACGTATGGCAGACCGCCGAAGAAGTTCATCAGCTCGTTGTGCCACCATGCACGGAAGAACAGGAGCTGACCCTCGATAACGTTCTTCTCCTCCTTTGATCCCTGGAACATGTCGAGATTCTCAAGACCAATGTTGCAGTGGCGTATGCAGAACCAAGCGTGCTCCAAGGAATGTGCATACTTGTCGGAGCTTGTTGGGTCCAGTGCGTCGGCATTGGCATGGAGGAATGTCTGGTTGTTGCTGTACCAGTTGCGGTAGTTGCCAAGGTCCATCTGGTGAGTAAGGTGAGAGTCACCAAGACCGGCATTCATGATTTCATCGTCGCCCCAGTTGAACGTGCAGCACCACATGTTCGACTCCTTGTTGGGAATACAGTTGTAGTTGAGCTCCACGAATCCCTGGAAATGGCTGAAATCCTTGAAAATAGTCTCGCCATCAACATCGGAATCCGGATTCTTGTCGAGATAGTCGGTACAAGAAGCGAAACCGGCTACCATAGCGAGTGCCATTACACCTTTATATATATATATGTTCAAAAAGTTTTTCATTTCCGATTTCATTTATTATAAATTAAACTTGATACCGAAGTTGATACGCTTCATAGTTGGGTAGGCTCCTGTGGCGCCACCATAGCTTGAGAAGTTCGACTCACGGTCGTCTGGCATGCGGGTCCACAACCAGAGGTTGTTGCCGCTGACGAATACCTTCAGGTCGTTGAGACCAAGTTTCTTTATCCAGCCGTCAGTCCAAGTGTAGGCAACTTCCACGTTCTTCAGACGGATGTAGCTACCGTCGCAAAGATACTGTGTGCCATAGTAGTAGGAAGGAGTACTTGCGAAGCGAGGTGTCAGTACATCAGCATTCAGATGGTCGGCGCTCCACCAAGTGCCCTGGTCGTAGATGTTTGTCTGGTTCTTGTCGGAGAGGCTTATCATCGTCACGTCGCGGGTGACGTTGGTAACGCCATAGAACTGTGCGAACATCGAGAATCCCTTGTATTCAAATCCGATTGTGGCATTGTAGGTGTTCTCTGGGGTTCCAGTGTAGCCGATAGGTGCGGAGTCGTTGTCGTCAATCACACCGTCGCCGTTGAAGTCAACGATATAATAGTCGCCAGGCAGCTTCTGACCATCGTTTGAGTTGTGCTTTGGCGAACCGTAGATGTCGTCGTAGGTCTGCATCATGCCCTTGTCAAGATGGGCGTGGGTCTGACCGATGGCAAATCCCGCAGCACGCTGATAGGCTGGCTTAAGAGGAGCATCGTCCTTGACAATCACCTTGTTTGAGGCGTGGGTCATGTTCATGTTTGCCCAAAGATGGAGCTTGTTTGCAAAGGTCTTGTTGAAGCGGACCTCAATCTCGTAACCGTTGGTCTCCACCTCACCCTTGTTGATCCAAGCTGGCTTGGCACCAAAATAGCCTGGCACGGCACGGTCGTTGCCATTGACAAGAATGTCAACACGCTTGTCCTTGAAGATTTCGACGTTACCGGCGATAAGACCTCCGAGAATACCGTAGTCGATACCGATGTTGGTCTTCTTCACCTTCTCCCAATGGATGTCGGGGTTGCCGACAACGCTTTCCCTATACCAAGTGTAAGGCGACTTGCCCTGGTTTACGTCGAGGTAAGAGGCACCGTTCTGTCCGCCACCCACTGCCCACTGTGTCTGATAGAGGAAACGGTCGCCGACATTGTCGTCACCAATCTCACCATAAGAGGCACGCAGCTTCAGCATGTCGATAATCTTCTTGTCGCGCAGGGTCTTCATGAATGGCTCGTCGGAAATCATCCAACCTACGGCTCCTGACTGGAAGAAAGCGAAACGGTTGTCGGGAGAGAACTTCTCAGAACCGTTGTAAGCGCCGTTGTACTCAACGAAATAGCGAGAGTTGAAGTCGTATGTGGCACGGAACACCCAGTCCTCACGATATGATGGAATGGCAGAACCCGTGGCATATTCCTGACGGCCCCAAAGTCCCATGGCAGTTACGTTGTGCTTGCCGAACTGGCGTGCCCAGTTGAGCTGGAGCTGATAGTTGAGGTTACGCTGGGTCTTCCAGTTGTCAACCTCACCGCCTTTTATTGTCCACTTGTTTCCTACTGCATAGTCGTAGTGGTCGTATGCCTCGTAAGACTGCTTGTAAGACACGGCACCAGTCTCTGGGTCAATCCACTTGAGCTGGACTGGAGTGTAGAGGTCGTTGATACCGCGGTCCTTCTCCACGAACACGTTGTCCCAGGAAACCATACCACGAAGGGCAAGTCCCTTGGTCACGAAGTCGAGGTTCTGCTCAAGCACGAAGTCGGTGGTAAGACGTGTTGTGGTAACAGTCTGCTGACCGCCAGTGGCAATGTTCTGTGCCGAGTTGGTCACGTTTGTTCCGTGAGGCAGATAACCCCAAGAGCCATCGGCATAGAGAGGTACGAACACGTCGGGACCAATGTTATAGACACCCGACCACTGCTGTGAGATCTGCCAATCGCTGTTCACGCTGTTGCTCCAAGGCGACTTGCGTGTGGCGTTTGAGCCGGCAAGGTTAACCTTGAACACGGTTGTCTTCGTGATGTTGAAGTCAAGGTTGGAACGGAAGTTGATGCGGTTGTAGGCATAACCCGTGTTGTAGTTGCGTCCGCTTGGGAACTCGCGGTAAAGGTCGCCCTCATTGACGAAGTCAACTGCAGCGAAATACTTCACGAACTTAGTACCGCCAGACACATTGACATTGGCATTGTAAGACATGGTATAGTCCTTGAACAAGGCATCCTGCCAGTTGACGTTAGGATAACGCTCGGAATAGAGATTGCCGAACTCGTCAACCTTGTCGCCCTGGTTGCGGTAGTTCTCGATAAAGCTTATTGGCTTCATGTATTGTCCGAAGTTGTCGGGAGCGAGGTTCAACTCATGCTCGATAGCCATGTTGCGGGCAATCAGACCATCGTAGGAGTCCAACTTGTCTGGCAACTTTGATGGAATCTTCATCACGGCATTGGCTGAGGCACTGATTTGAGCCTTGCCTTCCTGTCCACGCTTGGTGGTGATAAGGATAACACCATTGGCACCCTTCACACCATAGACTGCAGTGGCTGAGGCATCCTTCAACACTGAGATTGTTGCCACTGACTGCATTTCGACAGAGCTCATAGGACGCTCGATACCATCGACAAGCACAAGAGGAGCAGAGTTGTTCCACGACGATGCACCACGGATCACAATCTGTGGCTCCTCCTCACCTGGCATACCGCTTGATGCGGTTGTCACAACACCTGGGAGGTTACCCGTGAGGGCAGCTCCAAGGTCGCTGATACCTGCTGCACGCTCAAGAACTTTTCCTGTGGTCTGGGTAATGGCACCCACCACAGAGGCTTTCTTCTGCTGACCGTAACCTACGACAACAATCTCGTTCAACTGGTTGTCTTCAGCAAGGGTCACGTTAAACACTCGTTTCTTACCCACCTTGATTTCCTTCGTAACCATGCCGACGTAAGAGAATACGATGACAGAGTTCTCTGAAGGGACTGTGAGCTTGAAATCTCCACTCAGGTCAGACACTGTACCATTGGCAGTGTTGCCCTTGACAAAGACAGATGCGCCGATAAGTTCCTCGCCTGCCGCGTCGGTCAGCTTACCGGAAATCTCTATGCCCTTTTGCTGGGCAGAGGCTCCGATGCACATCGCAAAGAGCAGGAGGAACAGTGCGACTGTCCTTCTAATAGTTGGTTGCTTTTGTCTCATGTCACTTAGAATTTTGGAACATGCGTTAGTTATTTGAATTAATTAATACTTGAATGCGGTTCTTTAACTTCGGCTGCAAAGGTACGCACAAAGCGTTAAAAGAACAAAACCAAATGTTACATATACTTTATGTAATGTTACATTTTAGCGTCTTGCCACCTTTTTCGCCATTTCATCGGACTTTAAGATACAAATGCCACGATGGTTTGAGCCAGTCCTGCGGCCGCTCAAGTCGAAAAACTTGGAGGAACGGGAAGTGGCAAGTGGGGATTGGTATGTGTTTTCCACTCCCTCAATGCCCGTAGTCTGCGCCTCGTAGAACTCCTTGTACCACTGGAAACAGGCATAGCCGCAACACTCCTCAAGCAGTCCGTGGGTCTTCGCCTTCTGGAAAGATGGCAGAAGCTCACCAGTGGCAAGATATGTGTCAACGTCGAAATAGTCGTCTGACGAGGTCAGTGTCATGCCAATGTTTCCATAGTGGTCGTGAACTGCCTTCCATGCGTTCCCCCACTTCGAGGTTGAGGCCGTGGCCCACGAGCCGAAGTTGGGCGCGGTCCACTGTCCCCACTCGTTGTAGTGTCCCTCGTTGGCGCGGTCAGGGTCGTAGGGCGACCAGTCAATCTCCGTCACCATTATGGGATTTGTGTCAACAACGGGCACCTGTGTGTGGAACTGATTGATGAAAGCGTTGTGGTCGCAATGGTCGTCGCTCGCATTGTACCAACCGGAATAGACATGTACGGCATAGCCGAAGTTGTTGTCGAGGATTGGGTTGGCGGCATAGTCGGCATACTGCGACTGATAGCCAGCTCCGGGAACCCAGACGATGCCCGTGAAACCTTTCTCGCGGATAACGTCAACCACTGGCTGGAAATAGTCGTAGAGTGCCTTGCTGGATTTCGTGCCATTGGCAAGATAGACGTTGACTGGCTCGTTGGCAAGCTCAATGGACACCTTGCCGGCATTTTCCTTCAACACCTTGGCATCACAAATAGTGCCCCAAACAGTCTTGAGATACTGCTGATAGTCGTCGCCAACCTTAATGTCTCTTGGGCAAACGCCAGGCGGACGCAGAATGACATAGAGTCCGTGACCAAGCGCACACTCCATAATCTTGGAGTAGAGCAGCTTCCAATAAGTAGTCAGTCGCGACACGCTGAACTGACTGATGTTGTGCTCGCCACCCTCGCCTATCAAAGTCTTGTTGGGGTCGTTGGTCCAACAAGGGTCAAGATGCAAGCGGAACACAGTGCAATAGGCTCCTTGCTCCTTGTCAGTGATGGCAGTGAAGAGTTTGTCGAAATAGTCGAGACAGGGCTGAACGTCCTCCTCGCTGTAGTTCGGCTTCCATCCCTGCCATCTCCAATTGTTGAAATAGCGGTTGGGCGTGTCCATCACTCCATGAAGCACAACTCTCTTGCCGTTTTCGTCAACCACGTCCTTACCCTCAACCCTCAGGTCTGGAAGATCGCCTTGGGCAAACGAGCAAGCCGTCGTGAGCATGAAGAGCAAGACAGCAAAAAAACGTTTTGTTTCCATCGTTTTATAATACTTCGAAAAATTAGTAATTATTTGATTAAATTTTCGGCTGCAAAGTTACTATATTATTATAATAAGGTGTAACGGAAATGTAACACAAACTTTATCGAATGTTACATCTTTCTCTCTTCTCCCGATTTACAGGACTATAAGAGACGTAGAGAAATAAATCATATACAGATTGACCGTTGTCGGAAACTGACGGAAGCACTGTATAAACAATCGTCAACTACTTCCAAAATGTTTCCCAATAGGCATGCAATCTTCGTCCGAAGCCTTCGAATGCACATCAGAAGCCTTCGGACGCACATCAGAAGCCTTCGAATGCGCATCAGAAAGCTTCGGACGAAAAACGCAAAGGGTAGAAAAAGAAAAAAGAAGCCTTCGCAAGAAGACTTCTCTTTATCTGTAAGTGATCCGCATGGTATCTGCGCCCAAGAGAATCACTATGAGACTTATCTCTTTAAAAATCA
>CAMAGM010000047.1 GCA_945833995.1 uncultured Prevotella sp. | reverse complement strand
AAGTGACAAATGACAAGTGACAAATGACAAGTGACAAATGACAAGTGACAAATGACAAGTGACAAATGATAATTGACAAGTGGACAAGTTGTTTGCAAGTTGGTAGCAACTCGTCAACTTGTCCACTTGTTTACTTGTCAACTAAAAATACTAATATACTCTTGGACCAAAAATCCTTGTGCCTACACGAACCATTGTGCTTCTACACTCTATTGCGATGGGATAGTCGTCGCTCATGCCCCATGAACGCTCGCAGAAATGGTCGGCATCGGCAAAATAGGTAGATTTTATTTCGTCGAAGAAATTGGCGGCGGTGGTGAACTCGCGGCGGATTTGTGCCTCATAGTCGGTGAAGGAAGCCATCATCATCAAGCCACAAATGCGCACGTTGGGCATATCGCGCCACATGCCATCGGCAAGCAGGGAGCGACAGGCATCGAGGGTAAGACCATACTTGGTTGACTCCTCGGCAATGTGGAGTTCAAGCAGTATGTCGATGACACGGTCGTGCTTTGCAGCTTGCTTCTGTATCTCCTGCATCAGCTTAAGTGAATCGACAGCCTCGATCATGGTGATGTATGGGGCAATATACTTTACCTTATTGGTCTGCAGGTGGCCGATGAAGTGCCACTGAACGTCGGCAGGCATTTCCCTTACCTTCCGCTCCAACTCCTGCACATGGCTCTCTCCAAAGATGCGCTGCCCTTCGTCGTATGCCGCCTGAAGATATTCGCAGGGATGATATTTGCTTATCGCCACGAGCCTGACATTGTCGGGCAGCGTGGCGATGACCTCACGTAAGTTTTTCTTTACGTCGTAATCCATGTCCAAGAGGTTTACTGTTGCTCGTACTCAGGTTTGTCGTCCTTTTCCTTCTTCTTATACTCGAAAACGTCCATGAGCGTTGTCTCGCTTACAGAGACAGTATCGTAATCGACCATTGACTGCGACATAACCTCCTCGATGTTTTTCACCGCACCAGGTAGGGTGCCAGCATTAATCAGATAGTTGACCGACGAGCGCTTCTCCTTCTGTGATTTCTCGTCGATGGTGATGAAGGCGAGCTTTGCCTTATACCACTTGTCGGCAGAGTCGCTGTCGGCGAAGAAAATTTCCCCGTATGGTGCAATCTTTATGTCAACGATGTCGAACTCGCCACTGACGTATGACGACATTTCCTCGGTGATGCGTTCCTCTGCCTCACTGAACGAAAGCGCATCGACCACATAGTTCTCTGTCACTTTCTTCTGCATTCCGTCTTCCATGGTCTTCTCGTAACGGATTCTACATTCAAACCAAATTGCTGTTCTACTTCTCATATTCTTTCTTTGTTATATATATAAATAATGTGTTATTTCTTTGTCATCGCATCCTTCTTGGCGTTTGCCACTTTCTCTATTATCTCCGTGGCTATGAGCTGGCTCTTTGCTCCCGACATGGTTGTCTGGCTGGCTATCTCCTCCTGCACCTTGGTCAGTTCCTCCAGTGCTTTCTGGCTCGCCGACATGAACTTTGTCTCGCCCACGCCCATGTTGGAGCTGTTATACACCTTGGAGAGAATGCGGTCGGCCTCGCGCTCGAAGCGTTTACGGAATATTGCCTCTGCCTTCTTCTCATATTCCTCAAGCTTTTTCTGCTGCTCGGGAGTAAGTGTGGTTGCAGTGTCGTTGCGAATGAAACCAAGCTCGGTGACAGGGTCGAAACCCTCGTCGAGAAACTCGTCAACGCTCTCCTTGGCAACAGGCTTCACATATTCCATATCGTTCTGCTCGGGCATCATGCTGAAATATGCGCCCACTATGGCGAGCGCCACAACTATGGCAGCGGCAAAGGTGAAGAGCGTGTGACGGAGCGAACGGATGCGCGATATGGCTTTCTCCATTTCCTCCAACGAGGAGTAGCGGTCCTCGGGCAACACCTCGGTAGCTTTCCTCACCACACGCCTAAGGCTTCCAGGAACCCCACTCATGGCATAGAGGCTCTCGATGAACTTGCCAAGGGTAAACACATCGCAACGCTCGTCAACCGCGCCATGGGAAATAACCTCGGGTGCAACGAAACTCTCAAGGTCGCCATACAGCTCGCGCTGGTCGGAGAGATTGAGATAGTAGGAGCCGTGGCTGAGGAGCATCAGCTGGTTGTCGCCCCTACGGGTGAGCACGTTCTGCGGTGCAAGGCATACATGATATATGCCCTGGGCGTGGAGTGTCTTCAATGCGTCGAATGCCTGACGTATGATGCCATTGACGAACTCGTTGCGAGCCACGAGCGACGGCGTGTCGTAGAGCAGTTGCGACAATGGGATGAAAACCCCACGCTCCACCACAAGCGTCAGGCGTGTGTTGCCCTTCACGTCGTCGCCTCCAAGCATGAACTTCAGCTGGTGAGGCGACTTTATGGTGCCTACCGCCTTACATTCCTGACGCAGTCCCTCCTCAAAGAGGATATTGTCGGCAAGCCTGTCGTAAATATCAACGGCGTTGACATATTTTCCATCGACATTCCGCCTCACGAACTTGCCAATGACCAACTGGCTGAAAGTGCCTCTCTCGCTGTCGCGTGCCGACAAAAGTTCATCATAATTCATTTTCTTCTGCTATAATGTATAAAAGTTTGGCAAAAGTAAGACATTTTGCGGAAAAGAGCGAAAGGATTGCGAAAAAATATGTTAATTGATATGATTTCCCACATAAAATGGCTTTATTTTGATTTTTTTTATTTTCACCGTGCCATTTCTCAATTAATAATATTACCTTTGCAGCCGAATAATAATATATGTAGATAAACATGCCAGAAATATCTGTCCGCGGATTGGAGATGCCAGAGTCGCCCATCAGGAAACTCGCTCCACTTGCCGCTGCTGCAAAGAGACGTGGGACAAAGGTCTATCACCTGAACATCGGTCAGCCAGACCTGCCCACGCCACAAGTCGGTCTTGACGCGCTGAAGCACATCGACCGCAACATTCTTGAATACTCTCCATCGCAGGGTATTCAGAGTTATCGTGAGAAGCTCGTCGATTACTATCGCCGCTACGACATCAACGTGGAGGCCGACGACATCATAATCACCTCTGGAGGTAGCGAGGCGGTGCTCTTCGCCTTTATGTCGTGCCTCAACCCTGGAGACGAGATTATCGTTCCCGAACCGGCATACGCCAACTACATGGCTTTCGCCATCTCGGCAGGAGCCCGCATACGCACCATAGCGACAACAATAGAGGAAGGCTTCTCGCTGCCAAAGGTGGAGAAGTTTGAGGAACTTATCAATGACCGCACACGCGCCATAATGATATGCAACCCCAACAACCCTACGGGCTATCTCTATACACGCCGCGAGATGAACCAAATACGCGACCTTGTGAAGAAATACGACCTCTACCTCTTCTCCGATGAGGTATATCGTGAGTATATCTACACTGGCTCGCCATACATCAGCGCATGCCACCTTGAAGGAATACAGCAGAACGTTATCCTGATCGACTCTGTGTCGAAGAGATATTCCGAGTGTGGAATACGCATCGGAGCACTGATAACGAAGAATGTGGAGGTGCGCAAGGCAGTGATGAAGTTCTGTCAGGCACGTCTCTCACCTCCGCTTATCGGACAGCTTGTGGCAGAGGCATCGTTAGACACGCCAGATGAATACCTGCGCGACGTTTATGACGAGTATGTGGAGCGACGCAAGTGCCTCATCGACGGACTTAACCGCATACCGGGAGTATATTCGCCAATACCAATGGGAGCATTCTACACCGTGGCGAAGCTGCCCGTTGACGACTCTGAGAAGTTCTGCCGCTGGTGTCTGTCAGAGTTTGAATATGAGGGCGAGACAGTGATGATGGCTCCTGCATCGGGTTTCTATACCACTCCTGGGGCAGGCATCAACCAAGTGCGTATAGCCTACGTGCTGAAGAAAGACGACCTCAACCGCGCGTTGGTGGTGTTGCAAAAGGCACTTGAGGCATATCCAGGAAGAGTTGACGAATAATGAATTTCCCACTATTCATAGCAAGACGCATCTATAGCGACAAAGGCGACAGGCGAAAGGTTAGCCGACCGGCTATCCACATCGCCACTGTCGGCGTGGCAATAGGTCTTGCCGTGATGATACTAACAGTGTCGGTGGTGCTTGGGTTCAAGCACACCATCCGGGACAAGGTGATTGGCTTCGGCAGCCACATACAGGTTGCCAACTTCCTCGCCATGCAGAGCACCGACTCCTACCCTATCTGTATTGATGACAGCACTTTGAACGTGCTTCGCCACATAGAGGGAATAAGCCATGTGGAACGCTACGCCACGGCGCAAGGCATACTGAAGACAGAGACCGACTTCCTCGGCATTGCCTTCAAGGGCGTGGCAGAGGAATATGACTGGAAATTCATTCGTGAGAATATGGTTAGCGGCGACATTCCAAAGTTCAGCGACAAGATTGCGTCGAACAAACTGCTAATCTCCACCAACACTGCAGCGACGCTACACTTGAAAGTGGGTGACAGGATATTCGGTTATTTCGTCAGCGACACAGGTGTGAGGGCAAGGCGATTCACCATCTCGGGCATTTACGAGACCAACATGAGCCAGTTTGACAACGCGTTGTGCTTCACCGACCTATACACCACACGCAAGGTGAACGAATGGGAAGAGGGGCAATGTTCTGGAGCGGAGTTGAGAGTCAACGACTTTGCCCAATTAGAGAGCACGGCGCTGAACGTGGTGAGGAAAGTGAACCGCAAGACCGACCGCTATGGCGACGTGATGACCTCGCAAACCATCTATGAGGCTTATCCGCAGATTTTCTCTTGGCTGTCGCTTCTCGACATCAACGTGTGGATAATACTCGTGCTGATGATTTGCGTTGCGGGATTCACCATGATTTCAGGACTTCTTATCATTATTCTTGAGCGCACCCAGATGATAGGAACGCTGAAGGCGTTGGGAGCCAAGAACTCCACCATACGCCACACGTTCCTCTGGTTCGCGGTGTTCGTGATAGGAAGAGGAATGGTGTTTGGCGACCTTGTGGCAATGTTGCTCATAGTATTGCAGAAGACCACAGGCATAGTGAGTCTCGACCCTGCCACCTATTATGTCAGCGAGGCACCGATGGAGATAAATATTCCCGCTTTCGTCGCACTCAACGTGGTGACACTCGTGGTGAGCATCCTCATACTTATAGCCCCGAGCTATCTCATATCGCACATACATCCTGCCAAGTCGATGCGATACGAATAAATTAGTTTTTACCACAAAAACAGAAGAAAAATGGTTGAAAAAGGCATTATTTTAGCCTTTTTCTCATAAAACGTAGTCTTTTCAGTAAGTTTTTGCACAAAAAGTTTGGAAATGTGCAGAGAATGGATTACCTTTGCACAAAATTTCAAAAATTGTGCAATGAATACATATCGCAGTTTCAACTCGTATATTGAAAATAGCATCATCAATAACTGGAACCTCGACGCACTTACAGACTATAAGGGCATCACGTTGCAATATCACGACGTGGCGAGGAAGATAGAGAAACTACACATCCTGTTTGAACACAGCGGAGTGAGGAAAGGTGACAAGATTGCCATGTGCGGACGCAACAGCGCGCACTGGGCAGTCACCTTCTTCGCTACCCTCACATACGGTGCCGTTGCAGTGCCGATACTGCACGAGTTCAACTCTGAGCAGATTTACAACATTGTCAACCACAGTGGCTCGAAGCTCCTTTTCGTGGGCGACATTGTGGCAAAGGACATTGACCCAAAGGAGATGCCCGACCTTGAGGGCATTATCAACATTCCCGATTTCTCGCTGATGATCTCACGTTCGGATGACTTAACATACGCACGCGAACATCTTAATGAAATATTTGGCAGACGCTTCCCACGCGCTTTCCGTGCCGAGCATGTGAAATACCATGCAGATGAGGCAGAGGAACTGGCTCTCATCAACTACACGTCGGGCACGACAGGATTCTCAAAAGGAGTTATGCTGCCCTACCGTGCGCTTTGGGGCAACCTCGACTTTTGTCTCGACGCAATAGGCACAAAGATAGCTGCCAACAGCCGCGTGCTAAGCATACTGCCGATGGCCCACATGTATGGCATGATGGTGGAGTTCATTTTCTCCTTTGCCCACGGCTGCCACATCTTCTTCCTCACCCGCCTACCCTCCCCTGCAATCATAGCACAGGCTTTTGCCGACATAAAGCCAGCAATAGTGATCTCCGTGCCACTCGTGGTGGAGAAAATCATACGCAAGAGCGTGTTCCCAAAGATACAGAACAACAAGGTGCGCCTGCTTTGGAACATGCCAGTGATAAACAAGAAGGTGAAGCAACGCATCTGCGAGCTCGTGTTGCAGGCTTTCGGCGGCAACGCCTACGAGGTGGTTGTCGGCGGTGCCGCTCTCAATCAGGAGATAGAGGCTTTCCTCAAGAGCATCGACTTCCCAATAACCGTTGGCTATGGAGCTACTGAATGTGCCCCGCTGATAACATTCAGCGACCACACCGACTTCGTGCCTGGAAGCTGCGGCACTCCCGTGAAGCACATGGAGGTGAGGATCCTGAGCAGCGACCCACAGAACATCCCAGGCGAGATAGTGTCGAAGGGAATGAACACGATGCTTGGCTACTACAAGAACGAGGAGGCAACGGCTGCGGCACTCGACAAGGACGGTTGGTACCACACGGGCGACCTCGGCACAATGTCGGAAGACGGACACGTTTTCATTCGCGGACGCATAAAGAACATGCTGCTCGGAGCCAACGGCCAGAACGTCTATCCAGAGGAAATAGAGGACAAGCTCAACTCCATGGCTATGGTGAACGAGAGCATTATAATACAGCGTGGCGACAAACTCGTGGCGCTGGTATATCCCGACTTCGACGAAGCACAGAGCATGGGATTCAACGAGGACGACATACACGACGTGATGGAGCAGAACCGAAAGGAACTGAACGAGCAACTGCCGCCCTACTGCAAGATTGCCTCCATACAGCTACACAAGGAGGAATTTGCGAAGACACCTAAGAAAAGCATAAAACGTTACCTATACAAATAACACAATATGGAACAAGTACCTTGTTTTAACGAAATCATCGAGCGCTGCATAATAGACAACTGGGACTATGACGCGCTGACCGACTACAAAGGTGCCACACTGCAATTTCACGACGTGGCACGCAAAATTGAAAAGCTCCACATCATGTTTGAGAACGGAGGAGTGAAGCAAGGCGACAAGATTGCACTTTGTGGACGAAACAGCGCCAACTGGGCAGTGGCTTTCCTCGCAACGCTCACCTATGGCGCGATAGCAGTTCCAGTGCTGCACGAGTTCACTCCCGAACAGATTCACAACATAGTAAACCACAGCGAGGCAAAATTCCTCTTCGTTGGCGATGTTGTGGCAACACAGATTGACGGGACGAAAATGCCAGGGCTTGAGGGCATCATAAACATTCCCGACTACTCGCTCGCACTGTCGCGTACCGACAAGCTAACCTACGCCCGCGAGCACCTTAACGAGATGTTCGGAAAGAAATACCCAAAGTATTTCCGCAAGCAACACGTGAAATACTACCGAGAGAAGAACAGCGACGAGCTTGCGCTCATCAACTACACATCGGGTACTACAGGATTCTCCAAGGGTGTGATGATTCCCTACCGTGCGCTATGGGGCAACTTTGACTTTGCAGAGCAGGTGCTTGGCAAGGAGATAAAGCGTGGCGACAGCGTGATAAGCATCCTTCCGATGGCACACATGTATGGAATGGCATTTGAGTTCATCTTCGAGTTCCTGCACGGCTGCCACATCTACTATCTTACGAGAATACCGTCGCCGGCAATCATCGCACAGGCATTCACCGACGTGAAACCGTCGATTATCATAGCCGTACCGCTCATAATTGAGAAGATAATACGCAAGAAGGTGTTCCCGAAATTGCAGAACAACAAGGTGCGCCTACTGTGGAACATTCCTGTTGTGAACAAGAAACTGCAACAGCGCATCTGTGACCAAGTGAGAAAGGCTTTCGGCGACCAATTCTACGAGATTATCATCGGTGGAGCTGCCTTCAACCACGAGGTGGAGATGTTCCTAAAGAGCATCGGATTCCCATTCACCGTAGGTTACGGAGCCACTGAGTGCGCACCAATCATCTGCTATGCCGACCATCACGACTTCGTGCCGGGAAGCTGCGGAAAGGCTGTCGTGCACATGGAAGTGAAGATTGACAGTGCCGACCCGGAGAACGTTCCCGGAGAGATTCTGGCACGAGGCACCAACGTGATGCTCGGATATTACAAGAACCCCGAGGCAACGGCACAGACGATAGATGCCGACGGATGGTATCACACCGGCGACCTCGGCACGATGGATGCCCAAGGCAACGTGTTCATCAAGGGACGCTCAAAGAACATGCTGCTCGGACCAAGCGGACAAAACATCTACCCAGAGGAGATTGAGGACAAGCTGAACTCGATGCAGCTCGTAGTGGAGAGCGTCGTGGTGCAGCGCGACACAAAACTCGTGGCACTTGTCCACCCAGATATGGACGCACTTGTTGACCTCGGGTTGCACGAGAACGACCTAAAGAACATAATGGAGCAAAACCGTGTGGCTGTGAACGAGCAACTGCCAGCTTACTGCAAGATTGCGGAGGTTGAGATACACAGGCAGGAGTTTGAGAAGACCCCGAAGAAGAGCATCAAACGCTACTTGTACAAATAGAGCAGCTTGCCAAGCTTATAGGGGTTGAACAACGCCAACATCGGTCTTTTGCCGCAAAGGTTTCGGCGGAGCAAACTGCCAAACAGCTTGTGGAAAGCAACGACAAAGGCTGATAAATGCAGGCTTCTCAAACGACGAGCAAGGTCGAGCAGACGTGAATAACCATACAATTCGTCGGTAAAATCGACAAGGGTCATAAGCGACTCGTCGGTTTTATCGACGAATTCCTTATTACCCTCGAATGAAGAGAAACCAAGCGGATTGTCGATGTGGAGTATGGCTATACCACATCGTTTCAGTTCCTTGCCGAAAGCCACGTCCTCATAGCCATAGCGGCTGTAACGCTCGTCGAAGCCATGCGACAGCATAATGTCGCGGCGTACGAGGAAATTTGCAGTATGGAAATCGGAATAGGGATTCTGTTGTCGCTTGTCAACAGTGTGCAGATGCTCGTTAGCCTTCTCGTAACGGAAACGCAAGTTCCACCTCAAGGCAACGGCATCGCCACATATCTCCACTCCACCGTCAATCACCTCGTCGCCCTCTGCCCTAAGGTAAGCCTCTATGAAATCAGGACGGACGACAGTCATGTCCCCGTCGATAAAGAGCAGATAGCGAAAGCGGCTCTCGCGGGCAAGCGCATTCCTTATTGCGGCACGACCGACATTGAACGGACGTTCCCAATATCGGCAACACTTGACGAGGTTGATTTTCCTATTTGTCTCCCTCGCCACAGCGGAGGTTGACCCATCGTCGGCAACGATAATCTCGTAGTCGATATCCAACGCACTGGCTTGCCCCTCCAGTTGTCTGACGAGGTCAACACAGCACAAATTGTATGCTGGAATGAGTATGGACAATTCACTCTTCATAATTCTTGGTGCAAATTTACATTAAAAACGTCAAAAACCATACGCATATCTGCATTATTTAAGGAAAAAAGATGTAATTTTGCACAGAAAACAAAGAATTATGAGCAACAAGATAATAAAGAAAATAGCAGAAGAGCTGCAACTGTCGCTCCGCAGCGTGGAGAACACACTGCTGCTGCTCGACGAGGGTTGCACCATTCCTTTCATTGCACGCTACCGAAAGGAGCGCACGGGAACACTCGACGAGGTGCAGATAGCAGCCATCAGCGACCTTAACGAGAAGCTGACCGAACTGGAGAAACGCAAGGAAACCATTGTCAAGACAATCGGCGAGCAAGGGAAACTTACCCCAGAGTTGGAGAAGCGCATCATAGAATGTGAGGATGCGGAGACACTTGAGGACATCTACCTGCCCTACAAGCCAAAGCGTAGGACAAAGGCACAGGTGGCAAGGGAGCAAGGCCTTGAGCCATTGGCAACGATAATTATGCTTGGAAGGGAGTCTGATCCCGAAGGTGTGGCAAAACGCTTCGTGAAGGGCGAGGTGAAGACCGCGGCTGACGCAATAAAGGGGGCGCAGAACATCATAGCCGAGTTGGTGAGCGAGGACGAGCAGGCAAGACAAACCGTGAGACGCTCGTTTGAGCGCGAGGCTACAATAACGTCGAAGGTGATAAAGGACAAGAAAGACACCGAGGAGGCAGCAAAATACTCCGACTATTTCGACTGGTCGGAGTCACTTAAGCGTTGTCCCTCCCACCGACTTCTTGCCATGCGCCGTGGCGAGGCAGAGGGAATACTGCGCATAAGCATCTCCACCGACGATGGCGACTGCCTGTTCCGACTGCGCCGAAGCAGGGTGAAGGGCAATGGCAGATGCGCAAAACTCATTGAGGAGGCTGTGGATGACAGCTACAAACGGCTGATAGAGCCTTCCATTGAGAACGAGTTTGCCGCCCACAGCAAGGAAAAGGCAGAGGAAGAGGCTATAAGGGTTTTCGCTGAGAACCTACGCCAACTGCTCATGTCGGCACCATTGGGACAGAAACGCGTGATGGGCGTTGACCCTGGATTCCGAACCGGTTGTAAAATAGTGTGTCTCGACGCACAGGGCAACCTACTGCATTTCGAGGCTATCTATCCACATCCGCCAATCGCCAAACGCGAGCAAGCCGCAGCCACGATAGAGCGACTCGTGGAACTCTATGGCATTGAGGCAATGGCAATAGGCAACGGAACGGCAAGCCGCGAGACAGCAGCCTTCATGAAATCGCTGCACTTCAAGCACAACGTGAAGCAGTTTGTGGTGAGCGAGGATGGCGCATCGGTTTATTCGGCATCGAAGACGGCACGCGACGAGTTCCCCGACAAGGACGTAACCGTACGTGGGGCAGTGAGCATAGGACGACGACTGATGGATCCGCTTGCAGAGCTGGTAAAGATAGATCCAAAAAGCATCGGAGTGGGACAATATCAGCACGACGTTGACCAAGGGAAACTCAAGAAAAGCCTCGACCTTACCGTGGAGAGTTGCGTAAACTCCGTAGGCGTGAACATCAACACGGCGAGCCAGCACTTGCTTACCTATGTCAGCGGACTTGGCCCGACACTGGCAAAGAACATTGTCGATTATCGACGCGAGCACGGAGCATTCACAAGCCGTGCCCAACTGAAGAAAGTGCCACGACTGGGTCCTGTGGCTTACGAGCAGTGTGCCGGGTTCCTACGCATCCCTGAGTCAGACAATCCATTGGACAACAGTGCCGTACACCCAGAATCCTACAAGATTGTAGAGAAGATGGCACTTGACAATGGTTGCACGGTGAGGCAGCTGATGACTGACGCCACGCTAAGGGAGAAAATAGATTTGAGGAAATATGTTAGCGACACGGTGGGAATGCCTACGCTTACTGATATAATGAGCGAGTTGGAGAAGCCTGGACGCGACCCACGAAGTCAGATTGAGGAGTTTGAGTTCGCCGCCGGAATAAACTCCATCGACGACCTGCGGGCAGGAATGACACTGCCTGGAATAGTTACGAACATAACGAACTTCGGCGCATTCGTTGACGTTGGTGTCCATCAAGACGGACTTGTCCATATCTCGCAACTTGCCGATCGCTACGTTAGTGATCCAAACCAAGTGGTGAAACTCCATCAACATGTAAGGGTGAAAGTGACGGAGGTTGACAAGCGCCGCAATAGAATCTCGCTGACAATGAAGGGAAACTGAAGAATTAAGAATTAAAATTAAGAATTAAGAATTAAGAATTGGGCTGCGCACTATCTGCGTTTATCTCATTCTTAATTCTTAATTTTTAATTCTTAATTCAATTTTATATTTTCAGTTCCTTGAGAATCTCGCTGATGCGCTGCATGGTTGTGATGCGCGTGGGGACAAGAGGCAGACGGAGAACGTTCTTTATCATACCCATCTCACTCAGTACACACTTCACTCCTGCAGGATTGCCATCTACGAAAAGAAGGCTGAAAAGGTCGGTGAAGCGGTGGTGGATTTTGCGCGCTCCCTCATACTCTCCCTTGAACTCAAGGCGAATCATCTTAGAGAACTCACATGGAAGGGCGTTTCCAATAACGCTGATTACACCAACGGCTCCACAGGAAATCATTGGGAAAGTGAGAGCGTCGTCGCCACTGATGACGTCGAACGACGATGGTTTGTTCTTTATTATCTCATCCACTTGCTCAAGATTGCCACTGGCCTCCTTGATGGCAACGATGTTCTTGCAGTCGCGTGCAAGGCGCACCGTTGTGGCGGCAGTCATGTTCACGCCCGTGCGTCCGGGCACATTGTAGAGAACGATTGGCAGTTTCGTGGCAGCTGATATTGCCTTGAAATGCTGATATAGTCCTTCCTGCGAAGGTTTGTTGTAGTAAGGGCAAATACTCAGCACACCATCAATACCGCTGAAATCGCCTGTCCTCAGTTCCTCAACGATTGCGGCAGTGTTGTTTCCGCCACAACCCATGAGTATTGGCACCCTGCCATGAACTGTTGACACGATGGTGTCCTTGATTTTCTGCTTCTCCTCTGCTGTTAGGCAAGGTGTCTCGCCAGTGGTTGCAAGAATGCAGAAAAAGTCGGCACCGTTTTTGAGTTGGTATTCGACAAGTTTTGACAACGTAGGATAGTCAACCGAACCATCCTCGTTAAAAGGGGTTATCAGGGCTATTCCAAGGCCCTTGAATATATTACGTACCATATATATATTAAGAATGTGTTTCAAATTCGACCGCAAAATTACACAATAAAATTGATATTATTGCTTAAAAAGCGGATTATTTTTCCGCTTGCTACATTTTTAGGCGATTTTTTGATGTTTTATCACTAAAAACGCCTAAAAATGATGCAGTCGAATAATAGCCTATTGCATTAGCAGCCAATCTTAGAATCCTCCGAAACCACCACGAGGGCGTCCGCCGCCCATAGGCATTGCCGGCATACCGGGACCTCCGAAACCGCCACGGTCGTGAGGTGGGCGCATCTGGTCGCGGGCTTCCTTGCCGCCAAAGAGGTTTATCTTGTAGATGGCATGAACCATTATGTAGTTGTTGATGGAGTTGTATTCGGTATCGCTACGCATCATGGAGTTGATGGTGCGCGAGATGTTGCTCTGCTGCTTCAGCAGGTCGTAGAACTGCACTGTCAGGGTTAGTGCTTTGCTGCGCAGGAAACTCTGCGAGAGCTGCACGTTCCATATCAGCTCGTTGGTGTTCATCGACGCGTCGTTGAAGCCTCGGCGGCTGTTCATCGAGAGGTCGGTGGCAACGGTAGTGCCCCATGGCAGCTGCGCGTTGGTGCTGAAACCATAGGAGAACTGCCATGTGTCGAGGTTCGACTCTGGTTGCAATTGGTTGCGTGCGTATGTATATTTGAGCGAGCCGTTGAGTTCAAACTCAAGCCACGAGTTCCTTATGCCGGTTGCTATTCGCTCCCCAAGGTTCATCGTGTTCACGGCATTCTTCTGCGCTGTTTCCGAACGGTTGAGGTTCAGGTAGCTTACGTTGTGGGCATAGCCAAAGTCGGTCATCGTGTTCACATAGAACAATCCGAGCGTGTCGAGCGCGGTGTTGAACATGAATCCCGAGTTGAGGTTCCAGTTGCCGTTGATGTTCTCAGGTCGGCTCGTCTGTCCACCGGTTTCAGGATTGTATGTCACCATTCGGCTCACGGCATTGCTCGTGGTGGTGAAGAAGACGTTAGCCATCACGGCACGCTGATGCTTCTGTATGTAGTTGTTGTAGAAGAGCATGAGGTTGTTGGTGAACGACGGCTTAAGGCCTGGGTTACCCATGGTGATGCTCAGAGGGTTGCTGTCGTCAACGATGTCGAGCAGGTCGGTCATGCTTGGTTGCGATGTGCTTCCACGATAGTTGAAGCGCAGCTGGCTCAGCTTCGATATTTTCCAACGGAAATCAGCCGTAGGGGTGATGTTCGTCACGGTGCGCACCGTGTCGGTGTTCACTCCCTGATAGTGCTGAATGAACTTCGTCTCCTGTGGCACGAGCTTCACGCCGAGATTGAGATTGTATGCCTTGCGAATGACGCGGAGCATGAGCTCAACGTTGTGGATATAGTTCTTATACTCTGAATAACGGCTAAGATCGTCGTCGTAATAGGATTCGAGCGGATTGGACAAACGTCCGAGATAACCGCCCCACTGACGGTATTCAGGTGAGAGGCCGCTGAAGAAATCCTCGCCAAGATTGCTGAAATCGTAGGTTTGGCGGTCGCTCTTCGAATACTTGTATTGGAAACTGTAACGGAATTGGAGGTAAGTTGCCTTGAAAATTGGCTCACTGTAGGTGAACTCTGTGGTGTAATCCCAGTTTTTCTGTGGAGTGATGTTGTATCGGTTTGTCTGATACGTAGAGTCGTTGCCAAGCGCATTCTTTATCTGATAGAGGTGCACGTTGGTGGTTGACAAGTTGTTGCTCTCGCTCTCAGAGTAGTTTGCCTGGGCCATCAGCGTGAGGTTTCGTCCCGTGGTGCTGAGTTTGCGGTTTATCTGAAGCTTACCGCCCACGTTCTTCGAGTCGCTATAGGTGATGCCGTTGTTCTTCTGGGTGTTCACGGCAATGCCTTGCTTGTTCAACTCTGCCAAGCCTTCATTAGTAAGCGGATTTGTTACATGAAGATAAGGGTCGTCGTTGAAAGTAGCCGAGATATTGTTTGACGTGCCGTCGTTTTTTGAATAAGAGAACGTTGGACGGAAAAGAATGTTCGTCATCGAGTCAGGCATCCATTCAATCCTCATGCGTGCGTTCCAGCTGTCGCTGCGCGAGTAGCTCTGGTTTAGGCTGTTGGAGAACGACGACTTGTCGCTGACGAAATTCTCCGACGAGTTCTTCGACATCACGTCTCCGTCCCTGTGGTTCCAACGCACGCTACCGTTGAGCTTCAGCTTGTCCTTCTCCTCATAGTTGAAGTTGGTGCCGAGCATCTTCGATGAGTTAAGTCCATTGCGTGCACCGCCGAAGCGTCCGCCGCCGCCACCGCCTGGGAATCCCTGGTCGTTGGTGTTGTTGGCGTTGGCAAATGCCATAATCTTCGTGTTGTCCTTGAACAGTGCTCCCATTCCCCTTGCCGCATAGCGGTCTTTTGTACCCGCAGCGAGATCAAGATTGGAGAACACGCCCTTGTTCATTCCACGCTTTATGGAGAAGTCGAGCACCGTTTCCTCCTCGCCATCATCAATTCCCGACACCTTGGCAAGGTCGCTCTTCTCGTCGTATGCCCTCACCTTTTCTATAATATATGTAGGCAGGTTCTTCATTGCCGTTTGCGTGTCGCCTGTCATGAACTCCTTGCCGTCAACGAGAATCTTCTTCACCGTCTTGCCGTTGTGGGTTATCGTACCATCGTCACTCACCGTTACTCCTGGCAGACGTTTCACCAGTTCCTCAATGGCAGAGCCCTCGGGCGTGCGGTAAGCGGCGGCATTGTATTCGAGTGTGTCGCCCTTTGCCTGCACCTTCGCCACGTTGGCGGTCACCGTTGCGCCTTGCAGCATTATCGCATCTGCCGACATGTTTATCTTGCCCAGTGCCACGTCCTTGCCTCCACTGACAGTGACGCGCTTGGTATAGTTCTTGAATCCCACGCACGACACCCTGAGAATGTATCGTCCGTCGGCAGGCGCAGTGATCTTGAAAGCGCCATTTACATTAGTAAGCACACCTTTCACCAGCGTACTGTCTGTCTTCAACAGTTTCACGGTAGCCTGTGGAAGAGGTTCCTGAGAGTCGCTCTCAACTGTGGTTCCAGAGATGGCACGTTGTGCCATGGCAAGCATTGCGGACATTGCGAACGCAAGCACAAGAAGAAATTTTTTCATGTGTCCTATTTGTTGTAATTTTGATTGTAAGACGAACACCATCGCAAAAGGTTTAAAGGTAAGAAGAAAAAAGTTCAAAAACCTATAATATTCCTCATAAGTTGTCAACTTTTGGTGGGATTATGAAAGAGTGAAATTCAAATTCTAAAGGAAGTACGTTTTTGCTACATATTTATAATTTTCCATTTTTTTTTGGCGGTTACAAATAAAAATTGTATCTTTGCCAACAAAAACAATGACATATGGACAGTAACAGCATTATTAGATTCGATTGGGCAGCAAAGAGGCTGCTTAGGGACAAGGCAAACCATGCCGTGTTGGAAGGTCTTGTTACAGTTCTGTTAGGAGAGAAAATAACAATAACTGAGATACTTGAAAGTGAGAGCAACCAATCTTATGCCGGCGACAAGTTCAACAGGGTGGACATCAAGGCAAAAGACAGCAAAGGCGACATCATACTCATTGAGATTCAGCTCACTCGTGAATGGTACTATCTACAGAGAGTATTGTATGGTGTTTCAAAGACCATAACGGAACACATTTCCTTAGGGGCGAAATACGAGGATGTAAAAAAGATATATTCCATAAACATTCTGTATTTCGACCTTGGCAAAGGCAGCGACTATCTTTACCACGGAACAACAACATTTGTTGGTGTCCACACAAACGACCAACTTATTGTACGCAAGCGCGACAAGGATGCCATTAGGACATGTTCGCCGACAGAGATTTTCCCTGAATATTTCCTCATTAGGGTCAATGAGTTCAATGAGGTTGCGAAAACACCGATAGAAGAGTGGATGGACTTCCTAAAGAACAACCATATCAAGGACGATACAAGAACTCCTGGATTAAGGGAGGCCAAAGAGCAGCTTCGAGTCTTACAGATGAACGACGAGGAGAGGAAAGCCTACGATGACTATTTGGACACTATACGTACTCAAGACAGCGTGTTGGACACCTACCGAACCGAAGGACTTCTTGAAGGAAGAATGATTGGACGTGCGGAAGGACGTGCGGAAGGACGCGAGGAAGGACGTGAGGAAGGACGTGCGGAAGGACGCGAGAAAGGACGTGCGGAAGGACGCGAGGAAGGACGTGAGGAAGGTGCTCTAAACAAAGCCATTGCCATAGCAAAAGAGATGTTAAAGATGAATCTTGACAAAAGCATAATAAAACAAGCGACTGGATTGACTGACGATGAACTTAATCAATTGTCATAATCTATGATACAATACGAGTCAGATAAATGTCAATAGAAGTACATAATAATATTTATTATGAATTTTACTTAATCTGGTTTGCCCCGGAATAGTTGTTGAGGAAGGAAGAAAGGTTTTAGATATATGGAAATAAAAAACATAAAGCCAAGACTTCAGTGGGTGGACACCGCCAAAGGAATATGTATTCTTTTGGTTATCTTATACCATACAACAGAGCATATCATGGACTTAAGTCCAGCCTTGCGCGATATGCTTAGGGCAACACGTATGCCACTTTATTACACAATCGCAGGATTATTCGTTTCCATAAAAAGTCCAAGTATATTCCTTAACAAGAAGATAAACAGGCTTATCGTTCCGTTTTGTTTCTTCATTCTATTAGGGAATCTTGTCTCATATATCAAATCATTTATTGAAGAAACGGATTTTACATATTATTCTCCACTATATTATGTTGTGACCAGTGACCCTGAGGGTAAATTCATCAACTCACCTGTTTGGTTTCTGTTCTCATTATTTGACGTATATCTCATATTCATGCTGATTGAGAAAGCGTCAGACTATTGCGGAAACTACAAGACAACCATAAAAGTTGTATTATCATTATTAGCAGGATTTTGTGGAATAAGATGTAATAGAATGGGAATTGACTTACCGCTTTTCCTTGACTCTTCACTCACAGCCACCCCTTTTCTCATATTTGGACATATCATAATGTCAGAAACGAACATGTTTAAGAAAGAATATAACAAATGGACATATCTTTCGTTATCAATACTACTAATTGGAATAGCCCTATTCACTGCCAGTGGAGATATAGATTATCGCCTCAACAATTTTAAGACATCCATATTCCATATATATTTTCCTGCCTTTTGTGGTGTCATAGGCATTCTTATGTTTACAAAATCCATAGGCACAATTCCCATAATTACAAAAATCGGGCGGTATTCAATAGTATATTTAGGCACACACTACCTATTCTTTAAAGATTTAAGGTTGTTCTTTGAATCACATATATGCCAACAGCAAATGATACTAATTGATTTACTCATATTCTTCTGTACAGTCGTTATTTCTAGGATATTATGCTGGATATTACTTAGGACTGTTCCTTGTCTCATAGCTCAAAAGGATTGTGTTTTTGTTGGAGACATAAAGAAATTCATAGACAAATGAAATTTTCAAACAGCCTCTATGCTGAATGCTTCTGCAATCGGATTGCTTTCATGGTAGTCATAGAATAACCCAATGTTGGATTTATATAAACGCAACGTTGGGTTTCCTAAAACCTAACGTTGCATTGATAAAATCGACAAGTCGATTTGGGCTGAACGACAAGTCGAATCCTTAATATCGACAAGTCGATTTCCTGATATCGACAAGTCGATTATTCTATATCGAAAAGCAGATATAGCATTATTATTTCGAGAAACCATAATTTTTAGCAATTTTATCGCCTCATCTGCCACCTCTGCCACCCATCTGCCACCATATTAATACGTTGTATGTCATTACATTACGTCGATTTGATGGCAGATGGCAGATGGCAGATAGAAACGAAAAATCATAGAAAGGTCAAGTGTCAACTGTTAAACAAAAAAAGATTATTTGTTAAACGTTAATTGTTGTTTTGTGAACTTTTGCCTCTCAGCTTCCTTCGAGATGGTCTCGGGATGCCTTCGAGACTAATACGAGAGCTTTGTTCTCAATTTCAAAGTGCAAAGACACGATAATAATTTCAAATATGCAACTATCCACGCATTCTTTTGTCTTTATGCTTGCAAAATTCCACCGGCACTATTCTAAAAGTAAAAAGACACCTGTCAAATGTCATCTCAGACCGCCTTCAAGTCGAATGCTTCTGTAAACGGTATGCTTTCATGTCTGTCATGATGGTCAATCCATGCTTGCTCTTCATGGCTCAACCTCGACAACTCGCGGGAAGAGAGGTTGTTAAATCGTGTACAGACTTGCTCTATCACTTTAATTTCCGCTTCTGAAAACAAGACCATGTCTGCTTTCGCCGTAGCTGTCAATATACTACCTACAAAATCTCCTACGCTTCGTAGTTCCTGATGTATTTCGTCAAACTCGCTATATACCACATTCCAACGTTCTGGCACTGGTCCGAAATCAATCGCCTTATAAGACAAACCAGAGATTGCCATGCCATTCTCACGGTAGGCGAGAAAATCTATATAGAACAGCAGCTTGTTCATCTTTGTACACCAAACTTCCTTCGAGTTCTCCAACACATAAAGCATAAGATTCTTTAGTCGGTTCAACGATAAAGGAGCGTAACCGTTTTCAGCTCCTCGGAGGGAACAATAGACACGGTTTGTTTCATAAATATCTATTTTTCGTCGCTCGCCATCTGCTATTTCGCTTTTTATTTTGTCTGAAATCTTCTTATACTCAGCAGCCGACAACTCTTTACGTGAACTCTCAAGAATGTCGAGCATTACCTTTGGATTGCAGATGGAACGAATCATTCTGCCATTGGACACACTTGGCACTTCGCCTTGCTCATATAGTCGATACTGATTGATACCTATTCCAA
>CAMAGM010000046.1 GCA_945833995.1 uncultured Prevotella sp. | reverse complement strand
AGGCATACGAGTCCCGAAAAAATCAGATTTCTGTTCATTGTTTCTTAGAAAAAAAATAATTATTATGTTTTCTGCGTGCAAAATTACACTAAATATCCCAAATACTGCTGAAATAATGTACCATATACTATAGGATTTGTTTCAAAACAACCAATATACCATGTGCATACTGGCTTATTATCCAAATGTATCATATATAGGCTTACATACGTGATGGCAGCGTGGAAGGAATCTCCAATGTTTAATGTGAGCATTGAGGACACAGCAGGACAAATCATTGCCTTCACCACTGAGGGATTCAGCGAGCATCTGCTTCTCGAATGTGAGCTTCGGAACATCTCCGACACTGCCATTGGCAATATCTTCACCGACAACGACGATGTGGCTGAGGTTTATGGCATTGACGGAGTAAAGCGCAATTCTCTAAAGCGTGGTTACAATATCTTGAAGATGAAGAGTGGCAAGACACGAAAACTGTTCGTCCAATAGATGTTTCCCCACTTTTGTGGCATCTTCACTCATAAGTGACCATCGGCGGAGTTAAACTTGGTTGCATCGACCACGGTAGAGAAGTGGAACGACTACATGTTTTTTTTGCTAAAAGTGTGGATGATAGCATTTTTTTTCGTAACTTTGCAGCCGAAACAATAAATATTGAACATGAAACGAATATTATCTTTTTTGTTTGTGGCAATGACAGTAGTTGCCGCAAAGGCTCAGGACACGGGAAGCGTTGGCGTTTCTGCCGCTGGCATGGACATCAATGTAACGTTCTACACGCCCGACATCGTGCGAGTGACTAAAGCACCAGTAGGCGCAAAGGCTGCGACACAAAAGAGCGAGGTGGTGACAATGTCACCCCAATCCTCCCTCCCTATCTCATCCAGCTCCAGTGCTTCAGCCGTCAGGTTGAAGTCAACCTCCCTCACAGTCGCCATCGACCGCCGCACCGGTCTCCTCTCCTTCACCGCCTCCAACGGCAAGCCTCTACTGAAAGAGAAGGCTACTGCCTTTGAGACGCGCACACAGGGCACCGACAAGGGACGGTATGTGGTTACGCAGTCCTACCAGCTCGACAAGGATGAGGCTATCTATGGTCTTGGCACCGTGCAGGACGGGAAACTCAACCGACGGGGACTGTCGAAACGAGTGGAGCAGAGCAACCTTGAGGACTTCCAGAACATAATACAGTCGGTGAAAGGATGGGGAATATTTTGGGACAACTACTCATGCTCGCAGTTTGACGACAACGCACAGGGAATGACCTTCAAGGCTGAGGTTGGCGACTGCGCCGACTACTATTTCATGTATGGAGGGAATGCCGACGGAGTGAACGCCTGCATACGCCAACTGACAGGCGACGTGCCGATGTTCCCGCTATGGACTTTCGGCTTCTGGCAGTGCCGCGAGCGTTACAAGTCGTCGAAGGAACTGCTTGAGGTGGTGGATAGCCACCGCCGACTTCAGGTGCCTCTCGACGGAATAATACAGGACTGGCAGTATTGGGGCAACAACTATCTGTGGAACGCCATGGACTTCCTCTCCGACCAGTTCACCGACGGAAAGCAGATGATTGACAGTGTGCATGGGCAGAACGCACACATCATGATCTCCATCTGGGCAAGTTTCGGTCCGCATACCCAGCAGTTCGCAAAGCTCGCGGAGAGGAATCTCCTGCTGCCGATAGAGACGTGGCCGCAGAGCGGACTGTCGCATATCTGGCCTCCACGCATGGATTATCCCTCGGGCGTAAAGGTGTATGATGCCTACAGCCCTGTGGCACGTCAGATTTATTGGGACCACCTGAGGCGACTCTACGACTACGGAATAGACGCTTGGTGGATGGACTCCACCGACCCCGACTTCTTTAACCCCAAGGAGAGCGACTACGACTTCAAGACCACGATGGGCTCTTGGCGCAGCGTGAGAAACCTGTTCCCGCTTGCCACCGTGAAGGGAATCTACGCCAACCAGCGCAAGGTATCTGCCGACAAGCGCGTGTTTATCATGACCCGCTCTGCCTTTGCAGGGCAGCAGCACTACGGCTCAGGCCTTTGGTCGGGCGACGTGGCATCGACATGGGACATGCTGCGCAAGCAAGTGCCCGCTGGACTGAACTACACCATGACGGGATGCCCCAACTTCAACACCGACATTGGCGGCTTCTTCTGTGGCTCATACAACACCGACGGCGCTGGCTCCGCTCCACGCAACCAGCAGTATCAGGAGCTTTATGTGCGATGGATGCAGTATGGGCTGTTCTGTCCTGTGTTCCGTAGCCATGGTGCCGACGCTCCACGCGAGATATACCAGTTTGGAAAGAAGGGCGAGCCTATCTACGATGCCATAGAGAGCACCATACGCTTGCGCTACCGCCTGCTGCCCTACATCTACAGCACGGCATGGCAAGTCAGCTCTGCCAACGAGAGCTATCTGCGTGCCCTCACCTACGACTTCGCTGCCGACAAGAACACGTGGGACTTGGGCAGTGAGTTCATGTTCGGTCGCTCAATCCTTGCCACGCCAATTCTCGACCCTCAATACACCGAGGAGAAGATATTCCGCGAGGATGCCATGAGCGGATGGGACAAGAAAGATGGAAAGATTGAGAAATTGAAAGATGGAAAGATTGATTTCTCTGAGCCCAAGACAGTCACGAAGTATCTGCCAAAGGGTGCCGACTGGTATGAGTTCTACTCTGAGAAACTCTACAAGGGAGGCAGAAACGTGACATTCCCTACGGCAATAGACCGTGCGGCAATGTTCATTAAGGCAGGCTCAATCGTTCCTCTTGCGCCTGTGATGCAGTATGCCCAGCAGAGCCAGTGGGACAACCTCGACATCATTGTCTATCCTGGTGCCGACGCCACATTCACCCTCTACGAGGACGAGGGCGACAACTACAACTACGAAAAAGGCATATTCTCTACCATCACCATGCGCTGGAACGACCGTCAGCGCCAACTGACCATAGAAGCCCCCAAAGGCAAGTTCCCCGGCATGCTCCAACACCGCACCTTCAATGTGCGTATTGCAGGAACACAGAATGTGAGCACCGTGAAATACTACGGAACAGGGCAGACAGTAAAGTTTTAATTGAGTTGTGAGGAGTGTGGAATGAGGAGTGAGAATTCTCACTCCTCTCTCCTCATTCCTCTAAAAATCTCGTAAATGCCTTTACGCAATATTCATGGTCGGCAACGCTTCCTGTCTCGCGGCAACTGTGCATGGCGAGGATGGCATTGCCCATATCCACACCTCGAAGAGGAATGGAAGAGGCGAGAATGTTTCCAAGGGTGCTGCCTCCAGCCACATCGCTGTGGTTGACGAAACGTTGGCATGGAACGCCTGCCTCGCGGCATATCTCTGCGAACACCGCTGCCGACACGGCATCGCTCGCATACTTTTGCGAGGCATTGAACTTTATCACCGGTCCGCCGCCAAGCATCGGGTGGTTGGTAGGATCGTATTTCTCGCCGTAGTTCGGATGCCATGCGTGGGCGTTGTCTGCCGAAACCATGAATGCACGCTCAATGGCCTGATAGAACGACTCCGCATTGCCGCCCTGTGCCATGCAGATGCGTTGCAGCATGGAGGCGAGGAACGGACTGCCCGCTCCCTGCTTGGTCTGCGAGCCTGTCTCCTCGTTGTCGAAGATGGCGAGAACCTTTGTGGTATCACTTTCCCGGGAAGCCAACAGAGCCTCAAGTCCGGCGTAGCACATCGACAGGTCGTCGAGCCTGCCCGACGACACAAATTCGTTGTGTACGCCGAAGGTGCAGGCAGGAGCGGTGTCGGCAAGATAGAGGTCGAAGTCGAGAATGTCTGCTTGGCTTATGTTCAGTTCGCTGCAGATGACGTTCATCAGCATGTTGCCTCTCTCCATCTCGTCGGTCACCATTCCCAAAATGGGCAGCATGTCCTTCTGCTTGCTCAGCTTCACACCGTCGTTCACCTGGCGGTTGAAGTGTATGGCGAGGTTGCTGATTTGCAGCAGCGGACGCTTTACGTGCAGCAGTAGGGTCTTGGGGCTCATGGCGTCCTCACCCCTTACAATCACACGTCCGGCAATGGTGAGCGGACGGTCGAACCATGTTGACATTATGGGTCCTCCATAGACCTCGGTGTTAAGTTTCACTATGCCGCCCTCGCAAGTCATCTCCGCGTTTGGCTTTATTCTGAATGTGGGAGAGTCGCAGTGGGCGCAAATCATGTGGAAGCCCGCATCAGCCAATGGCTTTGCTCCAATGTGGAAAGCATATATCGAAGAGTCGTTCTTCGTTACATACAGCCTGTCGCCTCCTTTCACTGTCTCCAATGGTTCTTTAGGGTTAACTCGACGGAATCCCGCCTTCTCCAGCTCGTCAGCGATGTTCCTCACCGCAAGGAAGTTGACGGGTGAGGCATCGAGGAAATTCATTAGTCGTTTGATCATAACGTAATATTTTTAAGTTGAGTTCAATACTGTTGTTGTGCAAAAATACAATTTAAATGACTATTACAAAAACTTTCAACTCCTTTTTTCATACCTTTATGACACTTTAACAGACATTTCTATACGCTTATCGTTGTCAGAATGAATATTTTGTTGTATATTTGCACCCAAAAAAATCACTATGAGAAAATGCCTATTGCTACTATTGTGCTTGTTTCTTTGCTGGATAAAATCTTGTCTGGCTCAGTCAAACTGTGTGGTAACCCATTATGATGAGTTCAGCGGAATGGCGCAGTGGTATGTGACAGGAATAGTTCAAGATAAATTAGGCATGATTTGGTTCTCAACCTGGAATGGGTTGAACAGATACGATGGCTATAGGTTTGAAACGTTCAAGTCCCGCGTTGGCGATGGTGTGGACATTCCGTCTGACCGTATAATGGATGTCGTATTGGACAAAGACGGAAATCTGCTATGCTATATTGATGGAAGGGTTTTCCTATTTGATGTAAGGACTTGCAGATATCGGGAAATTGACAAGGAGAGCGAGCGTAGGATGGTCACGCTTTTCAACAAGCGCCACGAAAAGGAACTTGCGGAAGTCGGACAACCGATTGTATTTACTGACCGTTTCGGAAAGCATTGGACGATTCCTAACGATGTCGGGATAGAGACAAATGTCAAGTATTGTATGACCGACAGTGAGGGTAACGTATGGCTTTGCAGCAAGTTCGGAGCTTATCGTCTCTCATTCAGCAAAAAGCCTTATACAATGTTCCCGCAGGAAAAGCCTGCGCAGATACGTAGTTTTTTTGTTGATAAAAAAGAACGCTATTGGGTGACGGGACGCGACGATGGCAGCATTAGGATTTTTGACAGGAACAACAGCCTTTTGGGCTATCTCGGACGAGACGGACACCTTTATTCCACCTACAAGTCGTTTGGTTCGCCTGTCTACCACGTTATGCAGGACTCCCATGGCACTTACTGGCTATGCAGCAAACCAGACGGGCTTTACAGGCTGCGGGAAACGGAAAAGAAAGTTTTCTCGGTAGATTGTTTCCGACATGATGACAATGACAGCAGGTCGCTGAGCAACGATGAACTGTATTACGCGAGGGAAGACCGGCATGGCAGATTGTGGATTGCCTCTTTCAAGGGCGGTGTTAATTGTATGCTGAATCCTCAGTCTGACGCCCCTGTTTTCCTGAATAGCGATAACGGACTGGCATATCCGAAGGACAATGGGCGCAAGTGCCGCCAGATATATATCACGTCGGACGATATCATGCTTGTTGCCACTACGAGCGGGTTGCTTGTCGCTGATATCTCGTCGGATGATGCCAAGCGTATTGTTTTCAAATGTCATCAGAAAGACGTGAATCGTGCAAACAGTCTGAACAACAATGCCACAATGTTTGTGACAGAAGATGCAAGACACCGTTTGTATGTTTGTACAGAGAGTGGAGGCTTGAACCAGATTGTTTCCACAGACTTGCTTGCTGACGAGCTTGAGTTCCACCATTTCAATATGTCCACTGGACTGCCTTCGGATGTCGCCTTGTCGGCAGTGCCGATTTCTGACTCGCTGCTAATTGTCAGCAACAACCAGTTGATCCTGTTGAATCCTGACGATGCCTCGCCGATGAACAACACGCCCTTCTTCTGGAAAGACAAACTTCGCTTTTCTGACGCACTGCCTACGCAGTTACCTGACGGAAGATGGATTTTCGGACTCCAGGACGGAGCCTTCACTATCCGTACGAACAATCTGAAGAGCAGCAATTATGTGCCAGCTCTCGCGCTGACAGGCATTTCTGTGGGGAATGGTGCCATTGACCATGCCGTATGTTGGCAGGACACTTTGGAACTGCACCCAGGCAAGCGTAGTTTTACAGTATATTTCTCTACCTTGAACTATTCTGGCAACGAGAATATCTGCTATGCATTCCAAATGGGGGATGACAGCGGACAGTGGAATACGATAGGGAAAAACCATTCGGCAACGTTCCTCGACTTGAGCCCCGGTGAATATAAGTTGAAAATACGGTCAACCAACAATGATGGAATTTGGGTGGATAATGTGCGCACGCTGACAGTCGTCGTAAGGCCTACGTTCTGGGAAACACGTTGGGCGCAGCTGCTTTTTGTCCTACTGTTGGCACTCGTCGTCTGGGGTGTTGTCCGTACCAGACGGTATATTGCCGCTTTGAAGCGCCACCAGCAGGAACTCCATGAGGCATATCTTACGTTGTTGAACCAGAAGGACGTGCGTGACGAGGTAGTGCAGGCTAATGTCAATGAACAGTCAGAAAAGCCCAAGTTAAAGCCAGAGGACGAGGCGTTTATGCAGAGGGCGATGAAATTCATAGAGGAACATATCGGAGACTCTGACATCAATATCGGTGATATGGCAGAAGCTACGCTCACCAGTCGTTCGGGCCTAAACCGCAAGATGAAATCGCTGCTGGGCGTTACTCCACTGGATTTCATTCATGAAGCCCGAATCCGCAAGGCATGCCGAATGCTTGAGGAGGGAAATCCTATTAATGAGGTGGCATACAGCTGTGGATTTGCCGACCCAAAATACTTCGCCAAACGCTTCAAGTCAGACATCGGCATGACACCGACGGAATACAGGAATCAACACTAAATCAGTCCTAATAGGGTAAAATTGAGCCATTGCGGGTGGAAAAATGCGTCAAAAACCAAGTCTGACGCAATTTTCTACCAGTATGGAACAAACTTGTCCTTATGTTTTGTTTCTTTTTCATACTTTTGCGAAAAATTCATAAAATCTAAATCGTAAAAACAAATTGTAGCTAACAATGAAACAAAACTCTAAAAGACTGTATGTCGTCTTGGCATTGGCAATGCTATGGATGACGAGTTTCGCCCAAAGGGCGATTACAGGAAGCGTGAAGGATGCCAGTGGCGAACCACTGATTGGGGTAAGCATCTCCGCAGGTGGCAGCAATGGCACAGTGACTGACATGGACGGCAACTTTACATTAAATAATGTAGGCGCGTCGACGATTCTGAAGTTCTCGTACGTAGGTTACAACACTTTGGAACAGAAAGTCGGGAATCAGAAGACGATGGACATCGTGATGGAGTCAAGTTACGAGTCTCTTGACGAGGTCGTTGTCGTGGGATATGGCGTAATGAAGAAACGCGACCTTTCCGGCTCCATCTCACAACTGAAGGCAAAAGACATCACGGCAGTCCCTACCACTAACGTACTGGAGAGCCTGCAGGGAAAGATTGCGGGTCTCGACATGACACCATCGAGTGGAGCCGTTGGTGCGGGATTCAACTTCAATGTGCGCGGTAATCGCTCACTTACCGCTTCCAATGCCCCACTGATCCTGGTGGACGGAATAGCCTATGGCTCAGACATTACAATCAACCCCAATGACATTGAGAGTATTGAGGTGTTGAAGGATGCCTCGACAACAGCTATCTATGGTAGCCGTGGTGCAAATGGTGTCATCATGATTACCACCAAAAAGGGTAAGGAAGGAAAGACCAAGGTGGAGTTCAATGCCTATGCAGGTCCTGTCATGAAGACACGCATGCCTGACATCATGAATGCCGAGCAGTACGTGGAGTTTCGCCGCGAGGCTCTGCGTGCGGTCAACAACTATACTGATGATTCCGCTTTCCTAAGCTCAGAGGAGCAGGCGCTCCTTAAGAGCGGGACGAGTGTTGACTGGCTCGACCTGGTGATGCAGAATGGTTTTACACAGAACTATCAGGCAAGCATCAGTGGAGGAACGGAGAAGACCCAGGCAAGTTTCTCTTTGGACTATCAGAACGAGAAGGGCCTGTTGCGTGGCGACGAGATGAACCGCTATGGTGGACGTCTCAATGTCGTACACAAGATGGGTAAGGAGTTGGAGGTAGGAGCCTCAATGCATGTCAACTATCGCAACCAAAACTCATCGCCAAGCGGCGCCTACCATTATGCACGCTCGTATTCACCTTTGGCAAAGCCTTACAACGAGGATGGAAGCATCAATCGCCTACCATTGTTCGGAAGCGGTTCTACCAGTGTCAACCTGTTGGTCGACCAGGACAAGGAGAACTATCTGAACGAGACGAAGGCCTACCGCCTGTTTGGCACAGGATATCTGTCATGGAACATCGTGAAAGGACTCAACTACCGCACCAATCTCGGTATTGACCTGCAATCGTCAACGGTGGGACTGTTCCAAGGTGTAAACTCCTCTTACTCCCAGAGCAACAGTGGCAGGGCTTACGCCTCGAAAACGGAGTCGCACAACAACAACTATACATGGGAGAACGTCCTGACTTACAGCAATGATTTTGGCGTTCACCACATCACGGCGATGGCCGGCCACAGTATGACGAAGAGCCATTATGAGAACCTTTCAGCCAACGGTAAGGGCTTTGCCTTCGATGCCGCACAGTATCACAACCTTACCAGCGCTCAGGCTGACAAGAACATCTCAAGCTCGCTGACAGAGTCGTCTATGCTGTCATTCTTCGGACGTGTCTATTATAAGCTGATGGACAAGTATATGCTCACACTCACCATGCGCGCTGATGGTAGCTCGGTCTTGGCAGAGGGCAACAAATGGGGCTATTTCCCGTCTGTGGCAGCTGCATGGCGCATAAAGGACGAGAGTTTCCTGAAGAGTGTTGATGCAGTGAGCGACATGAAACTCCGCCTGTCTTATGGACTTTCCGGAAATAGTGCCGTCAATGCCTATCAGACAACGGGTGGCCTGAGCGAGACCTACTATGATTTCAACGGTAACGCCGCCTATGGATATCGCCCTTACAACCTTGCCAACAAGGACTTGAAATGGGAGAAGACCAAGGTGCTTAACTTTGGTATCGACTACGGAATGTTCAACAACCGTCTCTATGCTACCATTGACATTTATAAGACGTGGACGAGCGACTTGCTTCTGCCAATGATAATCCCTGGACACACTGGTTTCACCGAGGTGATAAGCAATGTGGGCAAGACAGAGACGCGGGGTATTGACGTGACATTGTCAGGCGTGATATTCGACAAACCTAATTTCAAGTGGAATGCCGACCTCACTTTGGGACACAACAAGGAGAAAATCGTCAGCATCAATTCTGACCAGGACGACGAGGCAAACGGTTGGTTTATAGGTCAGCCTACTAAGGTGTTCTACGACTATGAGAAGATAGGAATATGGCAGACCAATGAGGCTGACGAGGCAAGCAAATATGGGCAGGTGCCTGGCGACATAAAGGTGAAGGACCAGAATGGGGACGGGAAAATCACTCCTGAGGACGACCGTATCATACTTGGCCAGCAAACCCCAAAGCTCACGCTTGGATTCAACAACAGGTTCCAGTACAAGCAGTGGGAGCTTGACGTGTTCCTCTATGGACGTTTCGGCCACATGATACGCAACAGCAATAAGTTGGGATTCATTCCGAGCGGTTGGCAGAATCAGGCTGTCTATGACTATTGGACACCAGACAACGCTACCAACGACATGCCACGTCCAAACTTCAACCGCGACCAGAACATGCTCTATTTCAGCACACTCGGTTACGAGAAGGGCGACTTTGTTAAAATCAAGGATGTGACATTGGCTTATAACTTCCCCCTGAAATGGATAAGCAAGGCTGGCCTGACCAGACTGCGTGTTTATGGAACGATGAAGAATTTCTTCACATTCACAGGTGTTGATGACTACGACCCAGAGGGTAGTGGCTCTATCTATTACCCAATCACCAAGGAACTGGTTTTCGGTGTTAATGTGGCTTTCTAAAAGATTTACAGAATAATGACAATAATGAAAAACGATATGAAAAAATATATATTGATGATGGGAATGGCCGCTACGTTAGGCCTGACATCATGCTCGGATTTCCTCGATGAGACCAATCGCAATGCCGTGACTGCCGATGTGCTCTACGGTACTCCCGAAGGCTATGAGAGCCTTGTCAATGCCTGCTATGCCTACTCTAAGGCTTTCATGGGCAATACCGATGGCTATTCCCTAACGGAAATGGGCACCGACTGCTTTACCGGTGCGGGTAGCAGTTCGGGCAATGTTCCAGCGTTGGCATACTATGGCATAGACCTAAACCCAACCTATAAACCATTCCGCTATATGTGGAACATTCTTTACAGTGGCTTGAACTGCTGCAATGCAGCCGTCGGACGTGCCGAGTCGTCAGGCTTGGATAAGGCTACAATGTCTCATAGGCTCGGCGAGGTATATTTCCTTCGTGCATTGTACCTTCATCTGATTACCGAGATTTGGGGAGACGCACCGCTTTACACCGAGGAGATACAAGCTCCGCAGACTACTGCCAAACGTACGTCGCAGGCGGAAATCTACAATCAGATATTTGACGACCTCGATAATGCCGCCACGTTGCTGAGCGGCACTCCTGCCAAGGAAGATGGCCGTGTGACGCTCAATGCCGTCAAGGCCCTGAAGGCACGTCTTGCGCTCTACCGTGAGGATTGGAGTACCGCAGCCTCGCTGGCAAAGGAACTCATCAACTCTGGAGCATACAGCCTTTATGACACATTTGCCGAAACCTTCGACATGGCAAACGAGGCAGGTCAGAACAACAAGGAGTGTATCTGGTGGATAAACTATACGGGAAACGCCGACGACCAGACTCTATTCCCCGCTTTCGGAAAATACGATGAGGACTCACCAACGTTGGGCAACCGCTATGGCAACCAGTCGCCGATTTTCTCTTGTATGTCATATTGGATGGTTGGCGGCTGTGGAGTATGGGTGACTCCCGAAACCCACGCTCCTTGGGTGCAGAGCATGCCAACCCTTGCCTATCTCCACACGTTCAACGAAAAGATAGACCAACGTTATGATGCCACCTTCAAGGGTGTTTGGATGGTCAATTCAACTTCGGCGAACTACGACAAGAACTATGGCCCGTCCTATGGTGCTGCCGGACCTCTGGAAGTCGGCGATACGGCCTTCATCGTGTCTAAATATGTGTATAGTGACGCAGAGCGTTCGAGACACCATTATAAAATCTATGACGCCAACGACGTGTTCGACCCTGTAACTCACAAGTCAACAGGAACACGCGACTATTTCATCAGCGTCTATAAGTTCCACGACTCCACCAATCCTACTGGTTGGGAGTATTTCAGCCGCCGCGATTGGTTCGTGCTCCGCTTGGCTGAGATGTATCTCATTGCCTCGGAGGCAGAGATGAGACTGGGAAACAAGACAGAGGCTGTAAGGCTGATGAACGTGTTGCGCGAGAAGAGGGCCATCGCCGGTCATGAGGCAGAGATGCGCATCACTGAGGCTGACCTTGACATTGACTTCATTCTCGATGAGCGTGGCCGTGAGCTCTCGATGGAGTTGCAGCGTTTCTTCGACTTGAGACGTACAGGCAAGTTCGTTGAGCGCATCAAGAAGATGAATCCTGATGCTGCTGATGTCATACAGGAATACCATCAGTTGCGTCCTATCCCGCAGTCTGAGATTGACGCATTGACCAACAAGGACGAGTTTAAGCAG
The DNA here is from genome assembly GCA_945833995.1 of uncultured Prevotella sp. Lineage (GTDB taxonomy): Bacteria > Bacteroidota > Bacteroidia > Bacteroidales > Bacteroidaceae > Prevotella. Next base: position 7,833 of record CAMAGM010000046.1, on the reverse strand, counting down.
AATGCAGGTTACCAATAAATATTCATACATGTAGTTAGTATTATTTGATTATTAAGAGGGGGAATGCGTTGTGTGTTCCCCCGATTTTCAAAAAGTGGATATGAGGAAAATAGTATTTGCCATTGTCATGATGCTTTGTGTCGGACAGATATTGAATGCGGCGACCAGCCAGTACGATTTTGTCGTAGCAAAGGATGGGAGTGGGGATTTCTCCACTGTTCAAGCCGCCATCAACGCCGTGCCTGACTATCGTAAGGCAGGAACGACAACCATATATATTAGAAAAGGTACCTACAAGGAGAAAATTGTCATTGCTCCAAGCAAGGAGAATGTACGGCTGGTGGGAGAGGAAGGTGTCGTGATAACATTCGACGACTATGCAAGTAAACTTAACGCCTTCGGTGAGAATAAGGGGACAAGCGGCTCTGCCTCCTTCTATATATTCGCCCCTGACTTCGTGGCGGAGAACATAGTTTTCCAGAATTCCTCTGGGCCTGTCGGACAGGCTGTCGCGTGTCATGTCGCTGCCGACCGCGTGGCGTTCCGCCGTTGCCGTTTCCTCGGATTTCAGGACACGCTCTACACCTTCGGGGAATATACGCGTGAATACTACGAGGACTGCTACATCGAGGGAACCGTCGACTTTATATTTGGCAAGGCGACGGCAGTCTTCAACCGTTGTGAGCTGCACAGTAAGCAGACAGGAGGCTTCCTAACGGCACCGGCAACACCTCAAGACTGCCGTTTTGGCTATGTGTTCTATGATTGTCGCCTTACAGCAGACCCCGAAGTTGAGGCAGGCAGCGTGTGGTTGTCCCGCCCATGGCGTCCTTACGGCAAGGCTGTCTTTATCTGTTGCCAAATGGGGAAGCATATTTGCCCGCAAGGCTATCACAATTGGGGAAAAACCGATAACGAGAGGACTGCCTTCTATGCTGAATTCCAGTGCAGCGGCGAAGGTTCGTTTACAAATAACCGCGTGCCATGGGCACATCAGCTGGATAACATTATGGAATACGAAATGCTAAAAGTCCTGGCAGGTAAAGATGGGTGGAATCCCTTAATTGTGGAAAAACCGTGATAATTCTTGTCAGAACGAATATTTTGTTGTATATTTGCACCCAAAAACAAATCACTATGATAAAATACCTATTGCTACTATTGCTGCTCTGCAGCCCGTTCTCCCTCAACGCGGAGAACTATCCTTACCGTTCAGACTATCTTTGGCTGACTGTGCCCGACCATGCCGACTGGCTCTATAATACAGGGGAGAAGGCAAAGGTGGAGGTGGGATTCTATATTTATGGTGTGCCACAGGACATGGAGGTGGCATACGAGATTGGTCCCGACATGATGCCCGCTACCGCCAAAGGGAAAGTGAGACTTAAGAACGGCAAGGCCGTCATCGACATCGGCACGATGAAAAAGGCGGGATTCCTCGACCTTCGGCTCACTGCCACTAAAGATGGGAGGAAGTTCCAACACCATGTAAAGGTGGGCTTCTCGCCGGAGCAGCTGAAGCCGTACACGCAGAATCCGTCGGATTTCGACACGTTTTGGAAAGACAACATCGAGGAGGCGCGGAAGACTCCTGTGGGCGTGACGTGCAAGCGGGTGGAGAACTATTCCACCGACGAGTTCGACTGCTATCTGCTGAAACTGAAAGTTGACAAGCGACACAGCATCTACGGATATTTGACAAAGCCACGGAAGGAAGGGAAATATCCCGTCGTGCTTTGTCCTCCGGGCGCTGGCATCAAGACCATCAAGGAACCGATGCGCAACACCTATTACGCGCGGAACGGCTTCATCAGGCTGGAGATGGAGATACACGGGCTGAACCCGGAGATGACCGCCGAGCAGTTTAAGGAGATAACCACGGCGTTTGACTACGAGAACGGCTATCTCACCAATGGGCTTGACAACCGCGACAACTACTATATGAAGCACGTCTATGTGGCTTGCGTGCGCGCCATGGACTACCTGACCTCGCTCCCCGAATGGGACGGACGCAACGTCTTTGTCCAGGGAGGAAGCCAGGGTGGGGCACTGGCACTGGTTACGGCAGCCTTGGACCAAAGGGTTACGGCGTGTGTCGCCAACCATCCCGCGCTCTCCGACATGGCTGGCTATCTTGACAACCGCGCCGGGGGCTATCCGCATTTCAACCGTCTGAACGGAATGCTCACTACGGAGAAGGTCAGGACGATGGCATACTACGACGTTGTGAATTTCGCACGCCGCATCACTTGTCCCGTCTATCTCACTTGGGGATTCAACGACAACACTTGTCCCCCCACGACGAGCTACATCGTCTGGAACCTGATAACCTCACCCAAGGACTCGCTCATAACGCCCATCAATGAGCATTGGACAACGGAAGCAACAAACTTTAATCAAATGCTATGGTTAAAAGATCATATACAATAGTTCTGCTCACTTTCCTCGTTGTGCTTACCACATCGGCACAGAAACGAGAGAAATATGAGTTTATGCGCAATCTGCCTGTCTATGCCGACTCGCTCATTGCCGACCTCAAGTTTCCCTTGGCATGGGGAAATAGCGACGTTAGTGATTTCACGGAATGGAAACGCATTGCAAGGCAAAAAGTATTTGACTGCATGCTCATGCCACCGCCGCCACCCGCCGATGGCTACGAGGCAAAAGTGCTGTTCGAGGAGCAACGCGAGGGCTACAAGGCAAGGAAAATAGAGATACGCCTGTCGAGATACTATACCGTTCCTGCCTATGTTCTCATTCCCGATGGCAAGGGGCCATTCCCTGCCGTCAACCTCCTTCACGACCATGGTGGTCACCTTTTCATCGGCAAGGAGAAGATGATCCGTCCCTTGGCGTGTGAGGACTCCACAGTTGTGAAGGACGCCGAGGAATGGGCGGCAGGCTATGAGAGTCAGTTCTTCGGCGACTATCTTGCCCGTCACGGCTATGTCGTGTTCTCTGCCGACGCGCCCATGTGGGGAGAGCGTGGACAGAAGGAAGGCGCGCTCAGGGACAAGTATGACATGATAGCGGGAAACATGATGATGTATGGCATCGACCTCAGCGCATGGATGACCTACGACGACATCGCCGCCACGGAGTATCTTGCCCAGATGACGGAGGTTGACCCGCAGCGGATAGGCTGCACAGGGTGGTCGATGGGAGCCTACCGTGCGTGGATGCTCTCTGCCTTGAGCGATAGGATAAAGGCAGGAGCGGCAGTATGTTGGATGGTGACCGCCGACGAGCAGATGTCGTTCAAGTACAAGCGCACCGAGAATGGAGGCTTTGCCAACTGTTTCCCAGGACTTCGCCGTTGGCTCGACTATCCCCACATAGCGAGCATAGCCTGTCCGAAACCAATGCTCTTCATCAATGGCTCGCAAGACAAGCTCTTCCCCGTGGCAGGAGTGGAAAAGGCATTCCGCATAATGCACGACACATGGGAGAGCCAAGGTGCCGCCGACAGGATAGACACCCAGCTATGGGACATGCCCCACAGTTGCGGAAAGAAATCGCAACGCTACGTCCTCGACTTCCTCGACAAGCAACTGAAGGAAATTAAGAATTAAGAATTAAAAATTAAGAATTAAGATGGTGAGAGATATTTTGTAGGGTAGAGGGGAGAAGGTAGAGGGTAGAGATATGTTCTACTCGTGATTTGCGGTGGCACTGGGGGTGTGGGCGTCTCGCACGCACCTCGCCGAATTATCGCGTTGCGAATTAAAGGATTAAAGAATTAAAGTTCTTTTTCCGCTTCGTGTAGGGACTAATAGTTATATGTAAACGTAGAGTATGAAAAATAAGTTAAAATAGAAGGGTGGCGGAGATTATTTCCTGTATTCTTGGCAAGAATTGCCACAAAATCATTAACTTTGCAGAAAATATGCCACAGATATGGAAGGAATAAGACAAATACCTTACGGAGTGTCAAACTTCGTGTCGATAAGAGAAGACAATTTGTATTATATCGACAAGACAATGTACTTGGCAGAACTTGAAAGTCAGCCACGTACGCTGATATTCATCCGTCCCCGCCGCTTTGGCAAAAGCCTCTTCATCAGCATGATGCAGGCATACTACGACAAGGCGATGGCAGGACGGTTCGATGAGTTGTTTGGCGACCTGTGGGTGGGCAAGCACCCGACACCGCTGCGCAACAGGTATCAGGTGATGTATTTCGACTATTCAAGGGCTGGAGGCACAATAGAGCGGCTTGAGGAAAACTTCAACGAATACAGTTGCGGATGCATCGACTCCTTTATCGAGCAATATAAGGACGACTACCCGGAGCGTATTGTCGATAAGGTGCTTCAGACAAATTCCGCCCGCGCCAAGCTCAACCTCATAAACAATAGTGCCCAGACACTTCGCATACCTCTTTATCTCATCATCGACGAGTACGACAATTTCACCAACATTGTTCTTAACGAGGAGGGTGAGGCGGTGTATCATGCCATAACCCACGCCAATGGTTTCTACCGCGACTTCTTCAAGCTGTTCAAAGGCATGTTTGAGCGCATATTCCTAACGGGAGTAAGCCCTGTGACCCTCGACGACCTGACCAGCGGGTTCAATATAGGGTGGAATGTTTCGATGAATCCGGAACTCGACAAGATGCTCGGCTTCTCTACAGAGGACGTGCGGGATATGTTTACATATTATAAGGATGGTGGAATGTTGCCTCCCGACAGCGACATAGAGGCAATGATTGACGAAATGAAGCCGTGGTATGACAACTACTGTTTTGCAGAGGAATGTCTCGAAAGCGATGTGAGGGTGTTCAACTGCGACATGGTGATGTATTATCTCAGAAGCTATGTCACAAGCGGACATGCCCCAAAAATCATGCTCGACCCCAACACCAAGACCGACTACAACAAGCTGAAGGGACTCATAAGGCTCGACAAACTCGACGGCGACCGCAAGGGAGTGATGCTGGAGATAATAGAAAAGGGAGAGATAAAGGCAACGCTCATCCCCTCGTTCTCAGCCATGGAAATGACAAAGCCAGACATTTTCCCAAGCCTGCTGTTCTATTATGGAATGTTGACCATAAAGGGGAAATACGGCCCGTTGCTCATCCTTGGCATACCAAACAACAATGTAAGAAAGCAGTATTATAATTACATATTGGAAAAGTACGACCAGTATGAAGTCATAAGGGTTACCAGCCTCAGGATAGCCTTTATAGGTATGGCAGTGGACGGCAACTGGCGCGAGTGTCTCCAGTATATGGCAGACTGCTACAAAAACCTGTCTTCCGTGCGCGACAGCATAGAGGGCGAGCGCAACATACAGGGATTCTTCCTTGCATACCTCAACCTCAACGACTACTACTATACTGCCCCTGAGGTAGAGGTAGCCCACGGCTATTGCGACTTCTTCCTTCTTCCCAACCTCACCCACTACCAAGCCAACCACAGCTATATCCTCGAACTGAAATACATGTCGAAGAAGGACTATACCGAGGAGGCTGCCGAACAGCAGTGGCAAGAGGCAGTGGCGCAGATAAACGGCTACGCCGAGGCTCCAAGGGTGGAAGCCTTGCGCCAAGGCACACAGATGCACAAGATTGTGATGCAGTTCGTCGGCTGGGAACTGCTGAGGATGGATGAGGTATGAAAATATGTTTCATATCCAAGGATTTTCCATACAAAATGAAGAAACAAAGAAAAAGGGAGAAAAACTTGCGTCTTGCTCCCTGTGTTCTTTATTAATTTAACCTGCATTATTCATACTGTTCCGTCACGAAAGGCCTAAATGGCAGTGCATCAGCGTGAGCACAGCGATGACGATGCAGAATGTAGTAAATCCTACTTTCCAAGAGGAAGAGCGAGCACCACACTGAGGTGCTGCCAGTTAGGTCTTGCAGTAGGAACGAGTATGAATAATGCAGGTTAATGATCAATCCATCTGTCCCAATCAATTTCATTTAGATATGCCAACACTTCCTTGCATAATGGGGCAATATCGTTTTGGGCTGTATCCCACAAGTCCACATTTGACACTTGCGCATAACCATGCACTAAAACATGGCGCATGCCGATTATCTGTTTCCACGGCAAACCAGAATAAGTCTCGATAAAGTCTTTTGACAACATATTCGCAGCCTCGCCAATTATCTCGATATTCTTCATTACAGAATAATATATACGGATGTCATTGACAAAGTCATCATACGACACGCCGACAAGTATTTTCTTCACGTTATTTGCATAGAAGACAATGTCTTCAAGCCTGCCTTTGTCTCAACTTCGCTCTCTCATAGATTAAATATTTATCCTTGTTTACGCTTTCAACGGCCCATGGCTTTAGTGTTCCATCTTCCACTATATCAACCTTATGTCCGAGGAGGTTTTCCAGATCTATATGCATGCCTGCAATTTTCAACAGACCTATCCGCTGACTTCTGTCATACTGAACAAGGATATCAACATCGCTGTCCTTGGTTTGCTCGCCTCGCGAGTAAGAACCAAAGAGCCATGCCTTCAAGACCGGTTGCGTCTTGAAGTAGTCTGCCACTGTGGTTTTAATCATATTTGTTGTCATTATGCAAAGAAGTTATATACCCGCTGCAAATTTACAAATAAAAAACGAAGAAACAAAGAAAAAGGGAGAAAAACTTGCGTCTTGCTCCCTATATTGTATTGTACTATATCACTCCTCACTCGTAATTTCTAATTACTCATTTCTCATTACTCATTTCTCATTTCTAATTACTCATTTCTCATTTTTAATCAGCCTCGTCTTACCCATACCTTGTGCGAAGCTTGCCCCTCGTAGTATATTGGGCTTGTGGGGTCAGAGGTGAGGCGTGCCAGCTCTTTCGATGCTGTGGTGCGCGAGAGGTTGTTCACTTTGGCATATTCGCCGAGGGTGATGTAGCCTTTCTCGTCTATTATGGCAAGGGCGTTAGCTATGCGTTCCTCTTCGGTGTAGATGTTCTTTCGCAACACCCTGGCCCCCGTCATCACTCGCTCAAACTTGGTGGTTCTCCTTAGCTCGTCCATCAGTTGCTGGGAAGTCTTGAAGTTCACGTCCTTCACGCCCACACGCCTGTAAAGCAAGCGGTCGCCTTCCTCCTGTATCTCTGTCGTCTTGTTGTCGAGGAATTGCAACGACATGGAGAATGTGCCGATGTCTTCAAGCGTCACGTTGTAGCCCCTCGACAGAAGGCATCTCAATGTGTCGGCAATGCCGCACATCACTCCCTTCAGCACACCCTTGTCCACTGTGCGCAGATGCTTGTGAAGCTCGTCAATAAACTCCTTTGTCGTAAGTGTCTGGTCTGCCACCAACTTCGGATACACCGTTCTCTTCCCGGTATTCCTTATGTCGTTCATCTCCTGTAGTAAGTACTTTGCCATAGCTGTTGTTGTTTGTTTATTATAACTGTCTTGATTATATCACGTTGCCTATATCGGTTTCTTCCAAAGCACGTCTTCGTTTTATGTTCCGCAGTGCGGAACGTACATTCCGCATTGGTGAACGTACGTTCCGCATTGGTGAACGTACGTTCCGCATTGCGGAACATAGAATAAACCTATGCAAAGATACAATTATAATGGTTATCATGCAAACTTTGAGTCCTCTATTGTCATACATTTATAACTATTTAACAAGTGTGAACTGAATACCCCTTTTAATCCTATAATCCTTTAATTTTTCACTCTTTTAATCCTTTAATTCTTTAATTTTTAATTCTTAATTCTTAATTTGCACTGCTTTTTCCCTACCTGTGTTTTTCATTTTCTTCTATCACTTCTATCACTTTTGGGTTAATCTGTTTATATTCAATCTGTTGAGTGGTGATAGAAGGGGTGATAGTAG
>CAMAGM010000045.1 GCA_945833995.1 uncultured Prevotella sp. | reverse complement strand
TAGTAGTGATAGTAGAAAGGTTTTTTAACTAAATTTCTGCTCAAAAATGCCCTGTATTAACATTTTTTCAGCACGGAGAGAACTCGATAGGTACCGTTTTTGACCCCCTATCGAGAAATAACAGGGGTATTTGGGCTTCCATGCTGCCTTTTTTATCCACTGAACACACGGATTCTGGCGAAAACATTGTTATGGAGTTTATTCCCACGAGAAGGATGTCGCCGGAGTACTCGGCTATTTTTGCGGGATATTGCTTGCGCTTTATCTGGTCGGTGGCAGTGTCGGAGGGTAGTTCTATGACTCTTTAGAATATAAAGCCATAAACATTCTCAATGTATCTTTATTTGGATTTTTTAATTCACTTGGGGTGAAACCGCATTTATAATAGAAACCAACAGCACTGTACTCACTTGTGGCATAAGCTTCAACTGATAAGAATTGGCATCCTGCAAATCTTTGGTCTTTTGCTCTATTTGAAATTTCCGATATTATTGCAGTGCCAATGTGTTTGTCTCGCCATTTCTTTTGAATTGCGAGGTATGCAATGTCAAGGGCAGGGTAGCGTCGTTTAGAATAAAAGGTATCTTCGTAATTGTAATCAATATCAGGAATACGGGATGAAAAACCGCTTTGTAAATCTTCCTTGTCATCATTATCTAAGTCTATAGAATCGAAACTTAGAGCAAAAATTCCAATAAGCTCATCTTTGCAATATACACAATAAGCCTCACAGAAATGATTTTCTATACTCATTTGAAAATCATTCCTAATAAACTTGTTCATAGCTTCTATACCACAGTCAAAGTCTTTAAAGACATTAAAATCTTGCAAAAGTGATATGGATAATTGATAATCTGTCATTTCCATACAATATTCCATTCACGACTTGCATTCTGAAGTTTTTGGCGTGCTTTCTTTTCCGAAGCTGTCAAGTTTCCTGTTGTCGCTCTGTGCAACGATTCCCTTACGTCTTTGGCAAAGGAACCCGTTACAAGTTCTCGTGGTGAATTGATTCCTAACATATCAGTCTTCTTTTTTGTGCAAAGTTACAACAAATTCGCTATTAATCCAAACTTTTTGCCACTTTTCACATTACTTTACTTAACTTTCCCACCATTTCAAATGGTAGTACGTCAAGACATTTGTTTTTCAATCTTGCAGGTATGCTTTTTTGTCTCGCGGTCGTAGTTTATTCCCACGAGAAGGATGTCGCCGGAGTATTCGGCTATTTTTGTGGGATATTCCTTGCGCTTAATCTGGTCGATGGCAGTGTCGGCAGTGTTGTTGAACTTCAGCTCAACGACGAGGGCTGGCTTGTTTACGTTGCGGCGGGGAATCATAACGAGGTCGGCATAGCCCTTGCCTGTGGCATATTCGCGGTGGATGACATACTCGTTTCTTGCCCATATATATGCAACGGTGAGCACGCAAGCCAAGGAGTTCTCGTCGTTGTAGGACAGGATGCTTGTGTTCTCGTCGTGGGCGAGGTCTATGGCTTGGGCAACAGCAGTCTCGTTTCCTGCGATGGTGGCATTGAGCAGTGCCCTGGAGTTTTGAATTGTCTTTACTAACGGTCCCCAGGATGTAGCCCTTATGGCTTTGTTCATCTCGTCGGCAACCTCCTTGTTTGGCATATAGCACTCTTGAGTCTCGTTGTCGTATGCGAGATAGCCAAGGTGGATAAGCACAGTAAGGACATCATTCTTGCTCCTAACAATATGCATGTCGTTAAGGAACTCCGTGGTATCTACATATACACGCTCGCCAGCCAACATACGGATTATGTCGTCCTTCAGTCCGTCATAGTTCATCTGTATATAGGTAATGACTGAGTCGTAGGCTCCTGTTGTTGTCCAGTAGCTTCGGTAGCAGTTCTCGTCAATAGCCCTCATTACTGAATAGGGATTGAAAACATGGGATTCGCAGCCTATGCTATACCCGTCATACCATCGTTCCATTTCTTTGATATCCAAGCCGTTTTTTTTGCAGAGTTCCTCCACTTCATTGTGAGTGAATCCAAGGGAAGTTGCCATTTTGCCTGGATAAATCATGGTATATTCGCGGAAATTGTTCAATGCCGACTCCGTGTTGTATCTCTTTATTGGCAGTATGCCCGTAAGATATGCTCCTGCAAAGACAATATTTGAATTTGATCCCTTGAACAATCGGCGAAGCAAATCGACGTATGCCGTTACGATGTAATCGTCGGTTCCCATCTCGCGCAGTATGGCGTCCCACTCGTCGATAATCATTACAAAACGCTCACCTGTGTTTTGGCTGATACGTGAGAGAATTTCCATCAAGTCATCATCCTCTTGTCTGATTATCTGAGGGAATTCCAATAGCACATCGTTTATGATTTTGTTCTGAATAATCTTCACAATTTTCTTCTCGTTTCTGTATCTCGTAGTAAAGTCTGTCATATCCACACATATCACATAATATTTGTTGAGATATGTGTCAAACGACTTGTCTTGCTCTGCCTTCAAGCCACGAAACAGCTCACGCGAGTCGCACGACTTGTCGTAGTAGGCGCACAGCATCCTTGCTGCCATCGACTTGCCGAATCGGCGGCAGCGGGTGACGCAGCTATAGCGGTTTTCGGAGTTTAGCGTGGCGTTTACAAGTGGTATGAGCGACGACTTGTCAACGTACTCGTGGGCGACGATGTCCCTAAACTCACTGTTGCCTCTGTTTATATATGTTCCCATAATAGTATCCAGCCTGTTGCAGGAGAGATATGCCTGCAATTCGGGGCAAAGTTACAACAAATTCGCTATCAATCCAAACTTTTTGCCACTTTTCACATTACTTTATTATGTGGAGAAGGGAAAAAGAGGGCTTGAATAAAGAAAGTTGCTTAAATATTTGGCGGTTTCGTTTTTATTTCTTACTTTTGCCCCCGACATTTGCAAGTAACGTCAACTTGTTTGATTTACTGAGACAATAGTGTTTGGCTCCGCATTTGTCTCTATTTATGGAAAAGCGTCAATCATGCGCTTGTTCTTTCTATCAGAAATTCTCGCAAAATTTCACACAGAAAAGAACAATGCAACGATAGATGCTCGCAAATGTGATTTATATATGTCAGCCAATGTCATGGAAGCATTATTGCTTCTTGATGTTGATTGGTTTATCATAAATCCCATGCGTGGGTTTCTTTTGCGTTGCTTGTTTATTCTGTGTGGGCAATGCGAGAAGCCTCTGATAGATAAATGAGTAACATTGAAGGCTCTCACGCTTCTTTCGTTTATAGACCGAACCTATAATTATTAATTTCGCCAAATCCGAGAGTCTATAGGCAACAAAGAATCAAGAAACATAAAAATGACAAAGAAAGCAAAGAAAGTTTATGAATCCCCTACGATGAAGGTTTATGAAATCGGTAGGTCGCAGATTTTGGCGGGAAGTGGAACTACAGAAAGAATCACTGAAGAAAATTATGAGTTATGATAAATATTTTAAATCATAGGAATAAGATGAAAAATATACTCAAAACATTACCGTTGGCATTAATCGTGATGTCAATTTATTCTTGTACTTCCGAAGATGAAACCGTACAAGACGTTAAAGGAAATTCTACTGTAGTTACAACATTTACCTGTACACAGGAAGGTGACGGAACTGCAACTAAGGCAACGTTGGACTCAGATAGCCAAACTATTTTGTGGAAGAGTGGAGATGCTATAAGCATATTTGGCGATACTAAAGCGAATAATAAATATAACTTAGATCCGGAAAGTGATGGAAGGGAAACTGGCACTTTTTCTGCTGAAGGCGAACTGAACGGTCCATACGTTGCTGTTTATCCACATACTGAAGGAGCTACACTTAATGACGACGGAACTGTCAGCAATATTGTGCTGCCTTCTGAGCAGAATGCCGTAGCTGGTGGCTTTGACCCTAATGCTGCACTTATGATTGCAAAGAGCGAATCAAGGAGTTTGCAGTTTAAGAATGCCGTTGGCTTCGTTAAGGTAAAACTTGAAGAAGGTTTCAATTGTAATAAGATTATTCTCCGTGCAGCCAACAAAAATAAGCCTCTTGCTGGTAAAGGAACATTAAAGTTTGATGAGTCTAACAATCCTTATATCGACTTCACAGGTTCTCAAGAACTTTCTTATGCCATAACTCTTTCTGGCACAATAACAGGTGGAAATGCTTATTACATTGCAGTTCCTGTAGGAGAATATTCTGCAAAATGGACTTTGACATTTGTTACTGATAACAATATATATATGCGTCAAGCAACAAATTCTATTACCTTTGTTCGTAGCAAAGCATGGAATCTTGGAACATTCTCTAAAACGGTAACTCCTTGGGTTTCAGATACAAGAGGTATCGTAATTGAAGACCAAGAAGTTGATATGGGCATATTTAATATTGGTGGAATTAATTATAGGTTAATATTCGCCAAGTCTAACCTCACAGCTACTGGTCTTTCCGCAAATGAATCCGACTTTGGCGACTATTTTGCTTGGGGAGCTACTGAGCCTTGGTTAACTTCCTATACTTATAGTGGTGGCAGTTTTAGTAGTCTAACTTGGAAAACAGGCTACAACACTGTTGGATATAAAGATGTCAATGCCCCATTCTACAATAGCTTAACTGATTCCTATGATAAATACATGAATTCAAACGATGTTCTTAAGCCAGAAGACGATGCCGCTAAAGTGATACTCGGTGGTGACTGGCAGATACCTTCTATAGAGGTTTGGCAGGCCTTGAACACTGCTAATAATGATAAAGTTTACTGGGGAACTAATGGAGATAAAGCCCTTGAAGAAAAAGATAATATCCAAGGTATGAAGATAACCAAGAATGATGCCACTGGTACTTATATCTTTTTGCCTGCAGCTGGTGAAGTCAATGATACTTCGCCTGGCAGTGTCGGCAATGGCCTCTACTGGTCAAGCACAGCTGGCTTAAGCCCGGACGCATCTCTTCTGTTCTTGTACAGTAGTTTTTCCAATGCGCAGTTATTCCGCAAGCGCTACCGCGGGTTAACAGTGCGCCCTGTGCGCTTGGTTGAAGAATGATGAAACTTCAGCAAGAACGCAAAGATGAGACGAAGTGATTTCTTGGTTCTTTCTCTGCCGCCTAAGCCCCCTATAGGGATTACTGATTGAGGCAAAGAGACAATAACACAGTATTCGTTTGAATAAACCTCCGCGAAGGTCAGTTGTCGGAAAGCGTTCCGTGGCTGGCCTTCCTTTTTTTGTTGATTAATGAATGAAAAATAAAAGAATGGAAAACTTAATAACTGAACTTTCCTACCCTTTCAAATGGCAGTATGGGATAGTCCAATAGGTGAGGTGCGGGCGAGATGCCCACATTCCCTCTTAGCATTACGTTTATCTGAAAAAAAATTATAGACAAAAGCACTGGGAGCATCCCGAAGGCATCCCGAGACCATCCCGAAGGATGGCATAAGACAAAATATTCACAAAAACCTCATTATGGCTCACAAACAACACTACATTCCTCTGGCGTTGCCTCGCATAATCCAGCATCAACAAGAATACCCTCATATCCAAGATCCTCATCTATACTTGGCCAGTGTATGCCTGTGTAACCAAGAACAAAATCATTACGTTGGTCTTTTGTGGCGTTTTCCAAACGCTTCCATTTTGAAAATGGGGTACATACTTTTTGCCCATCTTTGGTTTCTATCCAAAGACAAGTTTCATCTGTCCATGCTTTAACAATATATAATCTTCTCATTGTTCCAACCTCCTTTAATTTATTGAAGTAACTATGCCATCATCTATAACCAAATATTATAAACAATGTAGGCATAATCCTTTTCTTTCTTGCAAAATTAGCATTTTTTCTAAAAGGAAGAAGGATTGGGAGGAGAAATGTCGGTGATTAATGTTTTTTAAAGGTTGTAGATTGCTTAAATGACAGTTCTACGAGTTGTTTGTTATGACCACATAGAAAGCGTTCCTATGCTGGTGTATTACAGAAGTTCGTGGCAAAAAGTGTGTGATTTGTTCGTAAGTTCGTGGCAAAAAGTGTGTGATTTGTTCGTAAGTTCGTGGCAAAAAGTGTATCTTTGCAGCAAAATCAAGTATTATTTGCAATTATATTGTATTAAAACACAGAAGGATGGAAAGAAAAATAGTAGCGAAGCTTAGGGAATGGAAAAATTCGTCAAATAGGAAACTTTACGGCATTCCATCTATATTCTAAAAAAAATGTGGGAAAGGCATTAACTTTTCGGGATTCAATCGTTATTATAAACAGAACAACAAACAAAAAAGGTATGGATATGATGAAAAGTATTATTATGTTGGCTCTCGCCATTGGCTTGGGAGCAACACAGGCAGAGGCCAAGGGCCAAGTGGAGGAAAAAGAGGTGAAGGTCGGCTCGTTCGACAAAATCTCGACTCTGGGAAGCATCGACGTTGTCTATTCGCAGGGAAAGACACACTCGGTGGTAATAGTGGGCGAACGGAGCGACATTGAGAAAGTGAGGGTTGATGTTAGGGGCGGAAAGCTCATGATTGAGCCACAAACCGAGAAGAAGAACGTTGGCGGAATGACCGTGAAGACGAGCAAGCTCAAGGGTGACGTAAAGGTAAAGGTGACATCGAACGACCTGAGAGAGGTGATGATTACGGGGAGCGGCGACTTCGAGGCTGCGACTAATGTGGTGACAAGCAACATAACCCTCACGGTGTCAGGCTCTGGCGAGATGGAGTTCAAGAAAATTGAGGCAAACGCGGCAAAGGTGTCAATAGCTGGGTCGGGAGACGTGAAGGTGAAACAAATGGACGCAAAAAGCCTCAACGCATCAATAGCAGGATCGGGAGAGGTTGAGATAGACAAGGTTACGACAAAGTGCGACGCGGCAAAGCTGTCCATTGCCGGCTCGGGCGAGATGAAAGCGAGATTTGACGGCTGCAAAGCCCTCGAATGTAAGATTGCCGGCTCGGGCGACATTGAGCTTGAGGGAAAGGTGGTTGACTACACTTCGTCAATATCCGGCTCTGGCAGGATAGACAAGGAGAAACTGACAATAACAGGAAAGACATCGGAAAGCAACAGCCGCAAGAAAGCCAACCAGGGGAGAAGGAGAACGGCAAGCGGCATCGACGCAAATCCATAACAGACACATCTCTCTCAAGAAAGATGACCCAACGCGAGTTTGAACTGATAGCTAAAGAGTTGCGGGCTACAGCAGTTGCCTCGGCACGCCGCCTGTTGTCCTCGACCGAAGATGCCGAGGACACCGCCGGCGACACCATGCTGAAGCTGTGGGCACTGCACGAACAGCTGAGCGACAAGAGCCACGCTTTCAGACTCGCTACGGTCATCGCCCACAACGCCTCGTTGGACACTCTGAAACGACGGCAACGCAGCCGAAGCATTTTTGCCGATGTTGACCCAACTACCCTAAGGACAGCAAGCCAAGCGGAAAGCCCGCAGGCGGCAATGGAGTGGAAAGACGACGAGCAATGGCTGAGACAACGCATGGAGAAACTACCGCCAAGGGAGCTACAAGTGCTAAGGATGAGGCAAGTGGAGCACCGAAGCAACGAGGAGATTGCACGGCTGATGGGCATAGGCGAGAAATCTGTCAGCGTGATGCTGTCTGCGGCACGACGCAAACTGTTTAACGAGATTAAAGAAAGAAACCGACAATGAATGACAAGACATTGAAAGAACTACTGAAGCGGTTTATGGAAGGCGATACGACACTCGACGAGGAAGCACTACTCGCCATATTCTTCCGCCAAGCCACCGACAACGACAAGCCTCAGGGCATTGCCGACGACGACTGGCATGCCTACCGCGAGATGTTCAGACAGTTTGACAACGACTTCGCAACCCCAGCGCCACCTAAGGCACGGCGCAAGCCACTATGGGCAATGCTCTCAGCCGCCGCGGCAATACTCCTTCTGGCAGTTTGCATGGCAACGCTAAGCCTAAACCGAGGCAACCAGACAGAGACACAGATGGCAGCAGCGACGGAACTGACGGACAGCACGGAGGCAGACACCATAAAGGTACGCAACGTGGAGAAAATGCCCACGAAGACGGAAAAGCCACGCCGCCAACGCCGACTTCCCTACACGCCACAAGTGCCACGAAACCTGATAGCGGAAAGCAAGGCACCGACAATGACACGGGAGGACAGCCTTCAGGAGGCAATGAGGGAAGTGGAGGCGGTGGTTGCTGCAATGACTGCCTATCAGGAACTGAAAATAAGTGAGATTTGCAATGTAGAATACGACGAAGAAGAATACTAAAGACATGAAAAAAGTTTTAATCCTAATCGCCACCATGACAGCCACGATGGCTGCATCGGCACAGAAAAACATAGAGAAGCTCTTCAAGGAACTCGACAAAATGGAAAACGTCAAAATCTTGGAGAAGAACGACTACGAGGACGACAAGGACGCGCCCACGACATTCTGCCACTACAAGAGGGTGATGATGGCGATGGCATATTTCGCCAACTTCGACAGACAGATATTTCAAGCGTTCAATGCCGACAGCGACAGTGCCTACTCCTTCTACCGCAAGACAACCGATGCGCCAAACTCCAAGAAGAAAACAATAACCTACGGAACAAGGAACGAGCAGTCGGTTACTTTCGGCTCCTACGACAAGCACAACTATCTCGTTGCCCTCTTCCGCGACAAGAGCGACCAAGACAAGCGTCATGCCTACGCCATCGTGTGGCATGAGGACGACGGCAACGTGATAATAACGCGCTACCACATCTACGGCAACGACCCAAAGAAGACGTCAAGCTCGATAATTCTCGACGGCGACAACATTATAATAACAGACAAGCTCAACACCTTGGTGACAAAGACACGCACCTTAAACGCGACAAAGGATGTGAAAAGCGACATTGACTTCATGAAACGTTTCGGCATGCTGAGGGCATCGTTCCTTGCGGCAAACAGGAACAAGGACGAGATGTACAGGGTTGGAGCGGTGATGAAGATAGTGGAACTGTGCAAGGACTACAGCCATCTGCTCTCGCCCAACGAGCGCAGCACTTGCGAGGCATCGCTTGGCGAACTGGCAAAGCAATACGACAACGACCCTTATCTGGCAGGAATGTTGAAGGAAGCGCAGCTGTTGGTGCAGAAGAGATAGTTAAATAAGATTATTTTTATCACTAATGTTTGCTCATTTGAGATTTAATTGATAACTTCGCACCACATTATTAAAATATTTGAAAGATGAAAAAGATTTTTATGATTACAATCTCAGCACTGATAAGCCTCACGGCTTGTGCTGAAGACGGTGTTAAGTTCAAGATCAAGGGCACACTGCCCGACACAGTGAAGACAGTAGTGGTGATAGCCAACGGCAACCAGAAATCGCCAATAGCCACAGGTGAGGTGAAGAACGGACAGTTCACCATTGAGGGAAGCGCACAGAAGGACGCTATTCTCGGCATCGGCTACAAAGAGCAGCAAAGGCTGCGCTACGTCTCTGCCCTCAACGACGGCGAGCCGATAGAAATACGGCTGGTTGATGACATGATGGTGAAAGGCTCGAAGCTGAACAACGAGTTTGGCGAGATGCAGGTCAATAGCGACTTCATGGCAAAAGGCAAAGACCTCATAGAGCAATGGCAAACGCTCCGCAACGACACTACCGAGGCTGGCAAGGCAAAGACCAAGGAGCTGATGGACAAGATAAACGCCATCATGGAGGAGACAGACAACATAAAGATTGCCTACATCAAAGCCCACAAGAACGACATGACCCCTGCCATGCTGATGAGCGAGATGTACTACAACTTTGAGTATCAGGAGCTTGTTGACTTCCTCAACTCTGGTGCCGTATGGCTCAACAGCCCTATGGTTGACAGAATGAAGAAGCAGGTGGAGGCAATGGGCAAGCGTCAGCCAGGCAGGAAGTTCACCGACCTTGAGATGAACGACACCGAGGGCAAGCTGGCAAAGCTGAGCGACTGGGTAGGCAAAGGCAACTACGTGCTTGTTGACTTCTGGGCAAGCTGGTGTGGACCATGCCGCCGCGAGATGCCACACGTCGTGAAGGCTTACCAAACCTACAAGGCAAAGGGTTTTGACGTTGTTGGAGTCAGCTTCGACCAAAAGGAGGACGCATGGAAGAAAGCCATTGCCGACCTCGGACTTGAATGGCACAACATCTCCGACCTGAAAGGTTGGCAGTGTGCAGCCTCACCAGCCTACGGCATCAACTCTATCCCATCAAACATCCTCGTCGGTCCTGACGGCGTAATCGTAGCCTGCGACCTCCGTGGCGAGGCGTTGCTGAATAAGTTGGGGGAGATATATAAATAAAGAGAGGAGCCCCCTCCAGCTCCCCCAAGGGGGAGAGCCACGTTGATGCCGCTAACACGCTGCAGCCTTCACTCCCCCTTGGGGGAGCCGGAGGGGGCTTCTATTCTAATCACTTCCCTCGTCTCCGCCGCAACGCGGCATTTCTCGCTCGTCCTCTCGCCCACAAGCCAAAGGATTGTGCCTTTGGCATCTTCTACTACGAGTTGACGGCGGCGTTCAAAATAGTTTTTCTTTCGGTCGGTGAGATAGTCGCTTACCAGCTTTGAGCCTTTCATGCCAAAGGGCGTGAAACGGTCGCCATCGTGCCATTGCCTAATGGTCAGCGGAAACGTTACGGTGGAGGAATCGAGACACGCTACATTGGGAGACCTCTCTATTGAGAAATCGGGACTTGACGTCGAAACACTTTCCACACAGATATGTCCATTGCCGAAGACATATCTGCCCTCCATCGGTATTCGCAATGGCTGCGGCAAGACAGACGACGGAGCAATGAGCAGCCGCGACTTCTCCGCGGCAATCTCATGCGTTGGCGAGGCTATTGCCTTGCCTTTCGTTCCATTCCCCATCATCTGGAAAACGACATCGGTCTGTTGCGGAGTGAAGCCATAAAGGCTACATATATGGTTGAGAAGATACTTCGGGGAAGGCAGTTGGAGCAGCTTCTGCGTGTCGATGATGTCAATGCCACCAACATCCTTAGTCAGCACTTGCCCTGTCATCTGCCCCAAAGCCCAATCCACTATGGCACCCGCCTCCTGCAAATGGCGCGACGTGGTGTCGATGCTGCGTGCCACACTTGGATTGATGGTGGCAAGAAGCGGCATCACCTCAAGGCGGAACTTGTTTCGGGTGGCATCGGTCTCAAGATTGGTGCTGTCGGTGACGTAGTCCTGTCCCCTACGGCTGAGATAGTCCTCTATCTCCTTGCGCGACACGCCAAGAAGCGGACGGAGCACATTGCTGTTGACCGCCCTAATGCCAGACATTCCGTTGAGTCCCGTTCCACGTACGAGGTTCATCAGCACTGTCTCCACATTGTCGTCGCGATGGTGTGCCACGACAATGGCTTCGGCACCTATGTCACGACAGAGATTGCTGAAATAGGCATAGCGAAGGTTGCGTGCCGCGGTCTCAATGCTCTGCTTGTGAAGCTCGGCATACTCCCGTGTGTCAAAATGCACACGATGGAGCCTTACCCCAAGGCGCGAGCAAAGGTCAACGACGAAGTGCTCGTCGCGGTCAGCCTCCTTGCCACGCAAATGGAAATTGCAGTGGACGGCCTCAATGCGATAGCCTCCGTCGTGCATCATCAGCAGCAGTGCCACGCTGTCGGCTCCGCCACTGACCGCAACAAGATAGAGCTTGTGCCTATCTAAAATATCCTCGTTCAACATCTATTCGACATACAGCACCAGTCCCTTCAGGTATTCGCCCTCTGGGTGGAATATGTTTATCGGGTGGTCGGCTGGCTGATGCAGCTGGTGCAGAATCCTCACCTTGCGTCCTGCCAAGGCAGCGGCAGTAAATACTGCATTGCGGAAATTGTCCTTCGTCACGACCTGCGAGCAAGAGAACGTAAACAGGATGCCACCTTTCTGTATTTTCTCAAAGGCCTTTAGGTTGAGGCGGGTGTAGCCCTTCAGTGCGTTGTGCAGTGCCCCACGGTGCTTTGCGAAGGCTGGTGGGTCGAGTATGATTAGGTCATAGCGGTCGCCCATGCGGTCAAGATACTTGAACGCGTCCTCACAGAAAGCCTCATGTCGCTTGTCGCCGGGGAAGTTCATATCGACGTTGCGTGTGGTCAGCTCTATGGCTTTCGCACTGCTATCCACCGAGTGTACGAGCTCCGCACCGCCACGCATGGCATAGAACGAGAATCCACCCGTGTAGCAGAACATGTTGAGCACTTTCTTGCCGCGGGCGAAATGCTCAAGTAGTGAGCGGTTCTCACGTTGGTCAACGAAGAATCCGGTTTTCTGTCCCTTCAACCAATCGACGTGGAACTTCAGTCCGTTCTCCATCGCCACGTTGTCGTCGCTTCCGCCGATGATGAATCCGTCCTCCTGTCCGAGCTCAGCCTTGTAAGGCAGCGTTGTCTCGCTCTTGTAGTAAACGTTCTTTATGCGGTCGCCGGCAACATCCACGAGGCACCGGGCAATAGCCATGCGTTCCTGGTGTATGCCCACGCTATGTGCCTGCATCACTGCCGTGTCGCCATAGACATCAATCACCAAGCCTGGGATGTTGTCGCCCTCGCCGTGCACCAGTCGGTAGGTGTTGTTCTGCGGATTGTCAACAATGCCTATGGAGCGTCGCATATTGAAAGCCGACTTTAGACGGCTCTTCCAGAACTCGTTGTCAATCTCCACGTCGCTGAACGAGAGCACACGGACGGCTATCGAGCCAATCTGATAGTGACCCACGGCTATGAAATCGCCACCAGCGGTGATTACCCTAACCACCTCGCCTTCCTCAATGTTTCCCTCCGTCTGCTGTATAGCGCCGGAGAAAATCCACGGATGGAAGCGCTTCAGGCTTTCCTCCTTACCCTTCTTGAGATATATTTTCCTGTACATTGTCTTCATGTCTTATAAGTTTATAATCACCTGTCTCTTCCAGCCTCTTCAGTTCCTCGTAGATGACGATGCAGCTCCAGGCGTCAGTAGCCGCATACACCTTCTGCTTCTCCGAAAGAATGTCAGCCTCCCAGTTGGTGAGCCGCTGGCTCTTGCTTATCTTCTCCCCAAACAGGTTGGCATAGATTTTCTGCAGGCTGAGGTCCTCGATGCCTATCTCGCTGACATGCTTCTGCAGGTCGAAGAAGTTTCCCGGAGTGAAATCCCTCAACTTGTGCAACCCCGCTATGTCGTCGTGCAGCGACAGTCCCACCTTCATTACCGTCTCGTCCTCAAGCAGGCGCACCAATGGGTCGCACAGCTTGGTATGGTTGAGGCGGAACAGGAAACAAATGTCATGCGACGACACCTGCAGCAGCGACACCTTGTAGTTGGTGCCGCGACGGAACGATGGACGCGTCTCTGTGTCAAGTCCGATTATCGGCTGTGCCAAGAGATAGTCAACAGCCTTTTGGGCCTCCGTCTCCGACACTATGACAACAATTTTCCCGCCGAACACAGCGCGTGGCAAATTGGCTATTCTCGCCTTGTCAAACTTGTCGTATAATAGTTTTTCCATTACTTTTTTAATTTCAAAGTGCAAAAATACAAAAAAAATGGGAGTTTATGGTAATTTCTGACTTTTTTCCGTTACTTTTGCACAAGATTTTAGATAACAAGACAAAAATGGTAAAGAAAAAGAAGGTAAACCACCATAATTCGCTGAAAGATATACTCGGCTTCGACATGTTCCAAAACGAGAAGTTCAACTTCTTCCTGGGACTTGTCTTTTTTGGCGTTGCACTTTATTTCGTAATCTCGTTCGTATCGTTCCTAACCACCGGAAACGTTGACCAAAGCATGATAGAGTCGGCGCGCGAGGGTGAGATAATGAACCAGAAGGGAGAGTTCAAGAACTACTGTGGCTCGTTGGGGGCATACGTCTCTTATTTCTTCATGAAGGAATATTTCGGCTTGGCGGCGTTCATCATTCCCGCTTTCTTCCTCATGGTGTCATTGAAGCTGATGCGCGTCTATGAGATAAGCCTGCTGAAATGGTTCCTCTGCATGTCGCTCATCATGGTATGGTCGAGCATAACCTTGGGCAAGTTCCTCACCCCACTGTTCATCGACAGCTTCTACAACCCAGGTGGCGACCACGGACTTTACGTTTGCCAATGGATTGAGAATCTCGTTGGCTCACCTGGACTCACAGCCATACTCGCGCTCGTGGCGTTGGGTTTCCTAACCTACATCAGCGCCGAGACCATCTACATCATACGCAAACTGCTCAACCCCGTGAGATTCTTCACCGACCGCGTTAAGTTTGAGGTGATGAACAACCACGAGCGTACTGAGGCGGCAAAGCCTATCAATGCCGTGGAGGATCCTATGGTGTTTGACAATCCGGAGACGCAGACAGTTGAGTTTGCAGTCAACAGCGACGTACATATTATAAATAAGGTGGAGACCGACAGCGAGGAGAAGCCTAAGGAAACACAAGACGAGGAGAAACCCATAGACTTGGAGATAAGCGCCGCGAAGGACGAGGAGAAAGCCGGAGGCAAGGAGCTGGTGGACGTGGGCGGAAGGCAACTCGACCCCTACGACCCGAAGCTCGACCTTGAGAACTACCACTACCCTACCCTCGACCTGCTTAAGAAATACGACAACGACGGCAAGCCATATATCGACATGACGGAGCAGAACGCCAACAAGAACCGCATCATCGAGGTGTTGCGCAACTTTGGTGTCGAGATCAGCAGCATAAAGGCCACCGTGGGACCAACCATCACCCTCTACGAGATCACTCCCGCACAGGGTGTGCGCATTGCCAAGATACGCAATCTTGAGGACGACATAGCCCTCTCGCTCTCAGCTCTCGGAATACGTATCATAGCTCCTATACCTGGCAAGGGAACAATCGGTATTGAGGTGCCTAACGCCAAGCCAAACATAGTGTCGATGGAGTCGATTCTCAACTCGAAGAAATTCCAGGAGTCGCAGATGGAGTTGCCTTGTGCCATTGGAAAGACCATCACCAACGAGGTGTTCATGTTCGACCTTGCTAAGATCCCACACCTCCTCGTGGCTGGTGCCACAGGTCAGGGTAAGTCGGTAGGACTCAACGCCATCATCACCTCCCTGCTCTACAAGAAGCATCCCGCAGAGCTGAAAATTGTGCTTATCGACCCCAAGAAGGTGGAGTTCAGCATATATGGCCCAATAGCAAACCATTTCCTCGCCAAGGTGCCAGACGACGATGCCGAGCCAATCATAACCGACGTGACCAAGGTGGTGCGCACGCTGAACAGCCTCTGCAAGGAGATGGACACACGCTACGACCTGCTGAAACTCGCTGGGGCACGCAACGTGAAGGAATATAACAAGAAATTCATATCCCGTCAGCTCAATCCTGAGAACGGACACCGCTACATGCCTTACATCGTGGTGGTGATCGACGAGTTTGGCGACCTCATAATGACCGCGGGCAAGGAGATAGAGTTGCCAATAGCACGCATAGCACAGCTTGCGCGTGCCGTCGGCATACACATGATCATTGCCACACAGCGCCCCACCACGACCATCATCACGGGTAACATCAAGGCAAACTTCCCAGGACGCATAGCCTTCAAGGTGAGTGCCATGATTGACTCGAAGACCATTCTTGACCGTCCGGGAGCCAACCAGCTCATAGGCCGTGGCGACATGCTCTTCCTCAACGGCAACGAGCCAGTGCGTGTGCAGTGTGCCTTCGTCGATACGCCAGAGGTGGAGCGCATCAACCAGTTCATCGCACAGCAGCAGGGCTACATCACTCCATTTGAGTTGCCGGAGCCAGACCTTGGCGACGGTGAGATGGGCTCGGCAAACGAGGTCGATATGCAGCACCTCGACCCACTTTTCGAGGACACGGCACGCCTCATCGTGGCAAGTCAATCGGGCTCCACCAGCCTCATTCAGCGCAAGTTCTCCATAGGCTACAACCGTGCCGGACGCATCATGGACCAAATGGAGAAGGCAGGCATCGTTGGCTCGGCAAGCGGAAGCAAGCCACGCGAGGTGCTGATTCAGGACGAGGTGAGCCTCAACAACCTTCTAAGCAATTTCAGATAAAGAAACTATTATGAAAAAAATACTCCAAACACTGGCATTGCTGCTTCTCGCTGTTGCCGCCAGCGCACAGACAGCACGCCAAGTGCTCGACAATACAGCCGCTGCGCTGAGCAACAAAGGCGGCATCACGGCATCATTCTCCATCAAGGGAGGCGTGTCGGGAACCATCAGCGTGAAAGGCCGTAAGTTTCAGGCTTCCACGCCCCAAGGCATCGTGTGGTTCGACGGAAAGACACAGTGGACATACGTAGAGCAGAACGGCGAGGTAAACGTCAGCAATCCCACTGCCGCCGAGCTACAGGCGATAAACCCATACAACTTCATCCATCTCTACCGCAATGGCTACAAGGCTGAGCTGAAGGACGTGGGCAGCCTCTACCAAATCCACCTCGTAGCCACAGGCAAGGGCCAGAGCATCGGAGAGATGTTCATACGCGTTGACAAGAACACCTACGCCCCAACTATTCTCTCTATGCGCGAGGGCAAGAACTGGACCACCATCACCGTGGGCAGTTTCAAGAAGGCTAACCTTGCCGACTCCTATTTCACTTTCCCATCAAAAGATTATCCACAAGCAGAAATAATTGACTTAAGATGAACAAACTGAAACTCCTACTTATGTTGCGCCGCAACATAAAACTCAGCAACCGCCGTCACCCAATGTTCGAGCAAAACAAGGTGGCTGTCCTCTTCACCGCCATCGGTGTTGGCTTCATGTCAATCTATCTCATAGCCATCGGCACCATGCTCGGCTGGGGAGCAAGAGGTGGCGACGAGGGACTCATTTTTGCCATTTGGCCCATGTTCCTTCTGCTCGACTTCTTCATGCGCTTCGGCGGTCAGCAGCTTCCATCGCTCATGATAAAGCCCTATCTGCTGATGCCAATACGCAAGCACGACATCACCGACTGCTTCATCATACTTGCCATGTGCAGCTCGTTCAACCTCATTTGGCTGCTGTTGCTCATGCCATATTTCTTTATAGCCTTCTGCGGAGGTCTGACCTTCGGCACCACTATAGCCATGCTGCTCGTCTGCGAGTGGCTCATCATCATCAATGCCCTGTGGAGCATGCTCGTCCGCACGCTTTACAACCAGTCCATCTGGTGGGTTCTACTGCCTATCGTGGTCTATGCCATCCCGTTCTCGCCCATGCTTTTCCTCGGTGCAGAGAAGGGATTTGAGGAAATCATCGAGTTCTGCTACGACTATGGTTTCTCGCTCCCAGCCATCATAACCTACGCCATCGTCACCGTTGCGCTTTTCATCACCAACAGCCGACTGCAGGCACGCCTTGCCTCGTCGGAGATAGCCGCAGAGGAGAAGAAGGACTTCCAGAACACCACACAGATGACGTTCCTCAACCGCTATGGTCTCACTGGCGAGTATCTTAAGCTTGAGATAAAGAGCGCCATACGCAACAAGGCCTTGCGCCAACGCTACATTCAAGGTCTGTTCCTCATCACCATGCTCTCGCTCATGCTTGCATTCACCGATGTCTATGACGGCAAGTTTGCAGTGAACATGTGGTGCCTCTATTGCTTCGTGTTCTTCGGGGCTGTCAACCTCGTGAAGATAATGGGACCTGAGGGCAACTATATCGACCTCATGATGACCCACAAGGAGAACATCTACGAGATATTGAAGGCGAAATACTATTTCTTCTGCGCCGTGCTCATTGTGCCCACACTGCTGCTTTTGCCACCAGTGTTCTCTGGCCGTTTCTCGGTGCTGATGATCCTTGCCTACTTTTTCCTCACCATGGGAGTGGAGCATTGTCTGCTGTTCCAATTGGCGGTCTATAACAAGGCTTCTCTGCCACTCAACGAGAAGGTGACGTCGAAAGGCAATTTCGAGAACACCCTACAAATTGTCATTGAGCTAATAGTGTTCTTCGTCCCTGTTGCCCTTGCCATGACTCTCACGTCACTGTTCGGCAATACCATAGGCTACTGCATCCTTATCGCATTAGGCCTTGGCTTCACTATCATCCATCCCATTTGGCTGCGCAACATCTACAACCGCTTCATGCAGCGCCGCTACACCAACATCGAGGGATTCCACGCAACAAGATAAACTCAAACATTACGGCACATGTATTTCACAGGCATATTCATAGCAATAGGCACATTCCTCATCATCGGGGTGTTCCATCCCATAGTAATAAAGTGCGAGTACTATTTCGGCACAAGCCAGTGGTGGGTTTTCCTCGCCGTTGGCATTGCCTCCATTGTAGCAGCACTGTT
Source organism: uncultured Prevotella sp. (assembly GCA_945833995.1). Classification (GTDB taxonomy): domain Bacteria; phylum Bacteroidota; class Bacteroidia; order Bacteroidales; family Bacteroidaceae; genus Prevotella. The sequence continues at coordinate 1,628 of CAMAGM010000045.1, read as the reverse complement.
CATTAAAGACGTGATGACATCCGCACTCCTTGGCGTTTTCGGTGCGTCGAGCCTTTGGGCTATTGGCGAGCTGTTTGAGCAGAAGAAGCGGGTTGAGAAGGGCTGGTTTCCAAAAAATCCGAGAAGAAAGGAGTGAAAACCATTTTAATTCTTGTTGGCAAGACCAACGACAAGCACTTTCAGGCTGGCATCAACGACTATGCCGAACGCATCAGCCACTACATGCCTTTCGAGATTGTCACCATTCCCGAACTGCGCAACACGAAAAACCTCAGCGAGGAACAACAGAAGACCGCCGAGGGCGAACTGATATTGCGACAGCTACAACCGTCAGACACCGTGGTGTTGCTCGACGAGCATGGAAAGGAGATGCGCAGCGTTGAATATGCCCGTTGGCTCCAGCAACGCTCAATGAACTCACGCCGCCTCGTCTTCATCATCGGTGGTCCCTACGGTTTCTCACCGGCAGTCTATTCGCGTGCCGACGAGAAAATATCACTTTCCCTAATGACATTCTCACACCAAATGGTTCGCCTCATATTCACCGAGCAACTCTACCGAGCCTGCACGATAATAAAAGGCGAACCATACCATCATGAGTGAACATCTCTCACTCATTTCACAAACTTGTCCCCTGTTTGCTTTATCAGCTCACGGGCATATTTCTCCGTATATCCAGGACGCACAGGACGCTCGGCTATTCCATACTTTGAGAGCTTGAACGAGCCATCGGGATTCTCTGGCTTCACCACCATGTCGTTGTACTTCACTATGAGATATGTGGCGAGCTTACGCCAGCGTGCTATCATCTCGTCGCCCTTCTTGCAAGAATAGTCGTTGAGATACTTCGCTGCCTCTGCGCCACCCAGTTGCTGTGCCTTTGCCTCAACCTCTGCCTGAAGTGCTATGTAGGAGTTGTCCAACGAGTCGCGCACCTGCTCAAGGCTTGGGAACATCTGCACATAGCGTGGATAGACCATATTGCTCACCCAGTTGCAAACCCAGAACGCATTGTCCATGCTGAACGTCAGGGCATCGGCACCCGGAGTGCTGAAACAGGTTGGAATCTTCGTCGCCGAGCAATACACAGGAACGTATGGCACCATGTTGGCATCGTCATTGCCAAACCACAGCACACCGCCAATCTCCCTTGGCAACCATGAGCGCATCTGGCTCACATACACGAAACCCGACTGCTGCGTGCTGACAGGACGCTCGTTGAAGCATTTCTTTCCATCCACCTCAAACGACAGCGGGGTTGGCCTGTATGGCATCTCCCATATACCGCCGCCTATGTCGCTGTCCAGTGCGAACGGCGTTCCCTCATAGTGGTCGCGCATGGCCATCTCCAGATCCTTCACGCTCAGCTTGCGGTTAGGCACAATCCACAGTGGCATTGGCTTGGCGTCGGCAACCTTTCCTGCCGCATAGTCAACATACTGGTTCATATAGTCGCAATACTTATTGAAGAACGTCCACACTCGTGCCTCGCAGAAGCGGCGTCCGCCAAAGTCAGGAGCGGCGTAGGTGTCGCAGAAGCTGAAGTCGGCATCCTTGCCGTCGTACCAGCCCTTCTCGCGGGCAAACTTCACCACGTTCTTCGATGCCATGCAGTTCTCCTTGTCCTT
>CAMAGM010000044.1 GCA_945833995.1 uncultured Prevotella sp. | reverse complement strand
TTGCAGCAGAATTATAAAAATGGTGAGAATGTTGACAAGGAAAGAGTGCATTAATAAGCTAAAATCGTGCAAGGGTGACATAATCTCAAAGTTTGGTGTCACTTCTTTGTATTTGTTCGGTTCTGTTGCCCGCAACGAGCAAAACGAATCGAGCGATGTTGACATTTGTGTGGAAATGCAGCCTAACCTGTTGAAACGTTCAGGACTAAAACTCTATCTTGAACAGTTGCTCGGTTGCAATGTTGACGTTTTGCGACAGAGAAAGGGCATGGATGTTAATCTTCAAAAACAAATTGAACATGATGGAATCCTTGTCTTCGGATAAGTTTGTTTTAAGGAAGAAAAAGGAGAATCGCTAAGAAAAATCAGCATAAAAGTAAAATTTTAGCTTGAAAATTTGGAATAATCAACTTTTATGTTTAATTTTGCAGCAAAAATATATGTGGAATGAAGAGAAATCTATTGATAGAACTGCTCGAAACAGGAGAGAAAGTTAGTCTTTACTCTCCAAGATTTGAAGGTGAGGAATATACTGAGTTTGAAAGGTTTCTGCTTGCCTATAAAGATGTCTATGCGCATGATATTCAAATCCTTGTAAGGCGTATAGATATAATTAAGTCTTGTGGTGCAGATGATAGATATTTTAGATATGAAGGAACGACACGTGATAGGGTAATGGCGCTGCCATCTCATCTGGATACTTCAAATCTAAGATTGTATTGCCTAAATATTGAACATAAGATTCTGATTTTGGGAAATGGTGGTCCGAAATCAACAAAAACTTATCAAGAAGATGCGCATTTGCATAGAGCTGTGCAAAATCTGCAAAAGATTGATATTGAAATAAAGAGATTGGAAACCAAAAGAATTATTGTTGTTAACGGCACCAATTTGAATGGTCCACTTGAATTAATGATAGACATTGAGGATAAAGAGGAGGACATAATATGATGACGAATAAAATAATGGATAATATCCGCTTAAACACACCTGCGGAAACGAATAAGCAGGTTGACCTTTGTGTGGCTATTGCCAATAGGGTTTACGAACTTATGGGTGAACTTGGGATGAAACAACGTGACCTTGCACTACTTCTTGGGAAGTCGGAAACTGAGGTAAGTCGTTGGTTAAGTGGAACTCATAATCTTACCATCGCCACAATTGCAAAAATAGCGATAGCACTTGATGATGATATCATTACCACGACCCATAGTTCTCGTCCTTATAAATTGACGGAACAAGAGCAGAATCCAACAATGGTGGCTGAAGAGTTAGTTTGCGGAAAGAACAGACTTCAAACAAAAGAGAAATAGATGGAAAAGAAGAAACTCGTGATTGCCGGTTGCGGCAAACTTGGAAACATCGTGGCTGATGCCGTGGTCGGTGGATTGCTCGATGGATATGAACTTGTGGGAGCCTACTCAAGGTCGAGGGAAAAGGCTGAGGCTCTGGCACGTAAAGTGAACGAAAAGAATGGGAACTGCATGGTGGCAGACACATTCGACCAGCTGCTTACGCTAAAGCCAGACTTCATGGTGGAGGCAGCGTCGCCTGCTGCTATGCGTGAGTGGGCTTTGCCTGCTTTGGGCAACGGAACGTCGGTGGTTACGTTGTCGATAGGAGCCTTTGCCGACGATGCCTTTTACGAAGAGGCAGGCAGAGTGGCAAGGGAGAATGGCACGCACATTTATGTCGTGTCGGGAGCTACGGGAGGATTCGACGTGCTTCAGACAACGGCTCTCATGGGAGGAGCAACGGCGGACTTCTTCAACGAGAAAGGACCCGACGCACTTCGTGGAACGGCTGTTTACGACGAGTCGCTGCAGCAGGAGCGCAAGACTGTCTTCACGGGCTCTGCTAAGGAGGCGATAAGGATGTTTCCTACCAAGGTGAACGTAACCGTGGCTGCCTCAAGGGCTTCTGTAGGACCTGACAATATGAACGTGACCATGGTTTCCACTCCGGGATTCAAGGGCGATACGCAAAGGGTGGAGATTCGCAACCCGCAGGTTCATGCCGTGGTGGATGTCTATAGTGCCACGGCGGAGATAGCAGGATGGTCGGTAGTGAACACCCTGCGAAACATCTCCTCGCCTATAGTGTTTGTTTAGTCGTCAAGACATGAGGTAGTTCCTGATGTTGTCGGTAACCTTCTGACTCAAACGGTCGAACGACTGTATGGTGCGTCCTGTGGATACACACACGCATCGTACGTTTGGGTTTTGAAGCAAGTCTTCTGAGCCAAGGGCACCTAAGGTGTCGCAATAGCAGCGGTTGTCGCCCGACAGCCACTTGCGCATTGGCGCTTCTTCCCATGCGGGAGACAAACCAGTGTTGAACAGCACCTTATGGTTGCCTAAGCGTCGGAACTGTTCCTCGCCCAGCAGCACCGTGTTTCTGTTGAGGCAGCAGAACACCACGTCGCTCCACTCCAACAACTCGTCGAGAGGCATGAAACGATAGCCTTTCTCGCTTGCCCAAGCCTTTTCGGAACGGGCGAAATAAGACACTTCGGCTCCGAAGAAACGCATGGCGTCGGCAATCATTCCTCCCGACTTGCCAAGTCCTACTACGCCTATTTTCAGTCCGCCAATCTCTCGCGGTCTGCCTTCCCATGGCTCTTCGCCAAAGCCATGCATCAGGCGCACCAGCTCGCTCACGACATATTCCACCACGCCTTCGTCGCCATAGTCGCGTATGCCCGTAACGCTTATTCCCACTTGTTCTGCATACCTTATATCCACGTTGGCACTCTCGGGTGAGTAGAGTGAGCAACACATTCCCACATATTTTATATTAGGGCAACGCTTCATGGCGTTGGCTGTGAGTTGTGATGTGTAGCTGAGCAAAACTGCGTCGGCATCGTCAATGCGCCTTACTATCTCGTCGTCGTCTGACGGGATGTCGTCGTAGAGTATTACCTCTTTCGCCATCTTGTTGATCTCGTCCACGCCCCATTCAGTGAGGCTAACTGGCTCTATTGCAACTAACTTGTTGAATTGTCTCATAGTATATTAAAGTCGTTTTGTTTGCAAAGTTATAAAATTAGTTGAAATCTAACTAATCTTTCTGCGTTTTTTTGCCCAATTAAGCCTAAAAACATCTTTATTCTATGGGAAACGTTTGGTAGTTCGGTTTTTATTTGTAATTTTGCAGTATTATTATAATAATGTAAAGATATGAAGACAATTCAAACACGACGGACTATAAGGCGTTATGCAGAGAAGGATGTTGACGAGGCGTTGCTGACGGAGCTTTTGGAACTGTCTGCCCGCACACAGACTATGGGCAACCTGCAACTCTACAGCGTGGTGGTGACACGGAGCGAGGAGGGCAAGAAGGCGCTTGCTCCCGCACATTTCAATCAGCCGATGGTGACTCAGGCACCAGTGGTGCTGACGGTTTGCGCAGATTTCAGACGTACCACACGATGGTGTGAGGAGCGTAAGGCAAACCCAGGTTATGACAATTTCCTCTCGTTCATGAACGCCGCTACCGATGCCCTGCTCTACACGCAGACTTTTTGCAACTTGGCGGAAGATCGGGGTTTGGGCTTGTGTTTCCTTGGCACAACAGTGTATATGCCAGAGATGATAATCGACGCTTTGAAGCTGCCTCAGCTCGTAATGCCTGTGGCAACGCTTACCGTTGGTTGGCCTGACGAGAATCCGCAACTCACTGACCGCCTTGGCGTTGCAGCCTTTGTGCACAACGAGCAATACCACGACTATTCTTCTGCCGACATCGACCGCCACTATGCCGCGAAGGAGGCATTGGAGGAGAACATAAACTTTTGCAAGATAAACGAAAAGGAGACTTTGGCGCAGATTTTCACCGACATACGCTATACGAAAAAGGACAATGAGGCAATGTCGGAAGGAATGATGAGAGCGCTGAGGAGGCAGGGGTTTTTGAATTAAGAATTAAGAATTAAAAATTAAGAATTAAAAATTAAGAATTAAGAGTTAAGGGTTAGGAATTAAGAGTTTAGAATTAAAAAATAAAGGGCAGAACAAATGCAAATATCAGAAAATAGGAGCAGCATGCTGCATGGAGTGCTGCTGATAACCTTGTTCTCATGCGCCGCTTTCTATATTGGAGAGACGGATTTCGTCACATCGTTGAGGCTCTCGCCAATGATTGTCGGCATTGTGCTCGGTATGCTCTATGCCAACTCGTTGCGCAACAACCTGCCTGAGACTTGGGTGCCAGGCATACAGTTCTGTTCAAAGCGCATACTGCGTGTGGGCATCATCCTTTATGGCTTTCGCCTTACGTTTCAGGATGTTACGGCTGTTGGAGTGCCAGCAATAATTGTCGATGCAATCATCGTTGTTGGCACGTTGGCAATAGGAATGTTGATAGGCAGATTGTTGAAAATGGACAAGGAAATAACGTTGCTCACGTCTGTAGGAAGTGCCATCTGTGGTGCTGCTGCCGTGTTGGGAGCCGAGTCGGCTATTAGGACAAAGGCCTACAAGACAGCTGTTGCCGTTTCTACGGTGGTGATTTTCGGAACTCTGTCGATGTTCCTTTATCCTGTGCTCTATCGCAATGGCATATTCGACCTCACACCTGAGCAAATGGGAATTTTTGCGGGCAGCACCATTCATGAGGTGGCTCACGTTGTGGGAGCGGGCAACGCCATGGGCGAGTCGATTTCATCCACTGCCATAATAGTGAAGATGATCCGTGTGATGATGCTCGTTCCTGTGTTGCTTGTCATCACTTGGGTTGTGGCTCGCGCTGCGGTGAACAGTGGCAGTGAGGGTCAGAAGGGAAAGATAAACATTCCGTGGTTTGCCATTCTTTTCCTCGTTGTAATTGGTTTCAACTCGTTCGACTTTCTGCCAGCGTCGGTTGTTGGTTTCATCAACACCTTCGACACTTTCCTTCTCACCATGGCAATGACAGCCTTGGGTGCTGAGACGAGCATAGAGAAATTCAAGAAAGCAGGAGCAAAGCCTTTCGTGCTTGCCCTCATCCTTCAGCTTTGGCTAATCTTCGGCGGTTTCTCGCTTGCAAAGTGGATGATGTGAGTTCGCGCTGCGAAATTAAAGAATTAAAGAATTAAAGGATTAAAGTTCCTTGAGATTTGAAAGATTGAGGAGTTAAGGAGTAAAGAAGTTAAGGAGTTAAGACGTATGTTTGACCCTGATGGAATCGCACGAACTATTGTCTTAACTCCTTAACTACTATAAATCCTTAACTCCTAAATTCTTAACTATAGAAAGTGTTATTTCTGCTGGTCGATAGCCTTTATCTTGTCGCGAACGAGAGCGATCTCATCCTTGAGTTTCTGCACCTTACGGTTCATCTCGTCGATAAGGCTGTTGCCCTTCTTGCTGCTCGCGTTGAGGAAACCGAGGTTGTTCTCGTAGGTCTGAGCCTCGTTCTTCAACTGCTCATACTGACGCATCAGTCTTGCCCTCTCGTTGTCGAGAGCGTTGCCACCTTGCTCTGCCACATTCTTCAGTTTGTTCTTGAAGTTGTTGAGGCGCTTGCGTGTGACGTTGATGTGCAACTTCTTATAGATTTCGTCGAGCACGCTATGGTATTCGTCGTAGAGCTTGTCCTTCTCCTTGAACGGAACGTGACCTAAGCCGTTGTATTCCTCAACGAGTTTCTGCACTTGCTGCTGCACGTCGTCCTGTGCCTCGGCAGCCAGTTGCTTAAGTTGCTCGATAATGCTGCGCTTCTTCTCAAGGTTTGCATGCTCCTCGCTGCGCTGTCCTGCGCCAGCCTTGTTGCGTGCGTCGAAGAATGCGTTGCAAGTAGAGAGGAACTCTTCCCATAGTTGGTCGCCAATCTTCTTTGGCACCACGCCAATGGTCTTCCACTCCTTCTGCAAGGCAATGAGCTTGTCGGCAGTTTTCTTCCATTCTGTGCTGTCCTTCAGAGCCTTAGCCTTTTCTATGAGTGCGCGTTTCTTGTCGGCATTTGCCTTGTAGGTCTCTTTCAGTGCCTTGAAATACTCTGTCTTGGCGCTGAAGAACTTGTCGCACGACTCACGGAAACGCTCGAAAATCTTCACGTTCATCTTCTGGGGAGCAAAACCGATGGTCTTCCATTCTGTCTGAATGTCGATAATCTCCTTCGTGTGCTTCTCCCAGTCGGCGAAGTTCTGGTTTGGCTCTGCTATGAGTGCCTCAATGCGCTCGCAGAGTGCTGTCTTGCGTGCAAGGTTGTCTTCCTCGCGCTTGCGAATATCATCAAAATACTGCTGGTGGCGCTTGTTGATTACTGTTGAGGCAGCCTTGAACCTGTTCCAGATGTCCTCGCGCAGTTCCTTTGCCACTGGTCCTGTCTCGCGGTATTCCTGATGCAGCTTCTGCAGCTGGTGGAATGCGCTGATGGTGTCAGGCTCGTCAGCCAGTCGCTCAGCAGCCTCGCAAAGGTGAGTCTTCTTCTCAAGATTCTTCTTGAAGTCATACTCGCGTGCCTCGCTGTTGAGCTTGAGCATGTCGTAGAACTGCTCAACGTAGAGCTGATAGCTGCGCCACAGCTCGCTGACCTTTGCCGCTGGAATGTTTCTTATTTCCTTCCACTCCTGTTGCAGTGTCTTGAATTCCTGATATGATTTGTTGGCTTCCTCTGGTGAGCCTACCATTGTCTTTATCTTCTCGATGATCTCGAGCTTGCGCTTTAGGTTTGCCTCTTTCTCCTCTTCCTGCTCGCGGAAGATTTTAGCACGACGCTCCTTCACGATGCCCATCTCAGCCTTGAACACTTCCTCGTCCTCGTCGGGTAGGATTTGGAATGTCGCGGGGTCGGCGCCGCTTTCCACGAAAGCCTTATAGGCTGCCTCGCGCTCGGCAATGTGCATCTTGTAGAACACTGTCTTTAGATAATCGACTTCGTCCTTGTCGGGGTCGGCTTCGCCATGCGCTATCTCCTTGATGCGCTCAACGATTTCCTTCTTCGACGCATAGACGCGACGCTCCACTTCGGGTGCCTCGGTGTCGGCAGGTGTTTCCACTTCAGAAGTCTCTACAGGCTCAGTTTCCACTGTCAGAGGTTCTTCCACTTTGTTCACTTCTTCAATCTTGCCTGTTTCCAGGTCTTTCTCTTGAGAGTCCATCATTTCACTGTTTATTAGTTAATGAATCGGTACGATACGAAAATTTAGGTACAAACTTACGCAAAAAATTCTTATTCACCTAATTTTATGACGTTTTTTTGCAAAAAAAGTTACTAAATGAGCCGTTTATGGCGGAAAATCCACCAAAATAGGCCTGAAACTGCCACGGAAATGACCAATGCAATGACAAAACCGAAGCGACTGGTCTCCATGCCGTTGACGAGGTTCATTCCAAACAAACTGGCTATCAACGTGGGGAACATCATGAGAATCGACACCGACGTGAGCGTACGCATCACGGTGTTCATGTTGTTGTTGATGATGGACGAGTAGGTGTCCATCGTCGATTCAAGAATGTTGGAATATATGTTTGTCGTCTCCCTTGCCTGTGTCATCTCGATGTTCACGTCCTCGATGAGGTCGGCGTCAAGTTCGTCAATCTGCAACTTGAATTTCAGTTTCGAGAGCAGTGTCTCGTTGCCACGGATTGAGGTGATGAAATAAGTCAGCGAGTCCTGCAGTCGGCTCAGTCCTATGAGCGACTCGTTGTTCACCTCGCGGTCGAGATTTCTCTTAGCCTTTTCAATGAGGCTGTTGATTTGCTTCAGTCGCTTCAGATACCACACCGCTGAGGAGAGGAACAGACGGAAAATCATATCCACATAGTCGGTGAATCCCTCGCCTCGCTTCTGCTGGTAGCTCACGAAGTCGATCATCATGTTTGTCTCGTAGTAGCACACCGTGATTGTGACGTCGCGCTTGTGTATAATACCAAGTGGCACGGTGGTGTATGGCGTGCGTGAGCGGATTTCCTTGACGTAGGGAATACGCAGGATTATGAGCATCCAACCATCGTCGTACTCGTAGCGGGCACGCTCGTCGGTATCGCTGATGTCAGACATGAAATAGTCGGGAATGTTGAATTGCTTCTCAAGCAGCAGTTGGTCCTCCTCTGTTGGACATGTCACTTGAATCCAGCAGTTTGGTTCCCATTCTTTTATGGTGGTGAGCCCACCTATAGTGTTCCAATATGTTCTCATTGTTGCCAATCCTTTTTAAAAGAGTTAAAAGTCACAATAATCCAGTGGCAAGAGGATTGGCGTCTTGCCACCCTCACGCCTAAATGTTGAAGTTTTCCGCGTGATAATCGTCCATAATTACTGTTGTTTTTAAAATTTGCGGTGCAAAGATAGTAAGAAAAATGAAGAAAGAAGAATGAAGAGTGAAGAATTTTTAGTCTCGTAACGTTTTTTTAACAAATAATTATTGAATGAGGAGTGTGGAGTGAGGAGTGTGGAGAGAGAATAGCTAAAGCATAGTTTTTTAAGACAACAATGCAGTTCAGTAATCTCTCTCCTCACTCCTCTCTCCTCACTCCTCTCTCCTCACTCCTCACTACTAAATCTCCTCCAGTGCCTGTTTCAGCAGATTCCAGAAAGGCTCAACGGTTGCTATGAGAGCGCGCTCGCCAGTGGTGTGGGGCGACTTCATCGTTGGACCTAACGAAACCACGTCGAGGTGTGGATACTTGCCAAGGATGATGGAACATTCCAGTCCTGCATGGTCAATCTGTATGATGCCATCCTCTCCGTTCTGCTCCTTGTAGATGCGCAGGAGATGGTGGAGAATAGGACTATCGGGATTCGGGTCCCAACCGCCATAGCTTCCTGCTGTCTCAACCTTCATGCCTGCCATGTTGAGGCAAGAGGCAATCATGTTTACCACATAGTCCTTCATGTCCTCGCGAGCCGAACGTGGCAGCAGCTTAATCAGGGCGTTGCCGCCTTCAATGTCGATGATGGCAAGGTTGCTTGATGTCTCAACGAGATGTGGATAGGCAGGAATCATACGCACTACTCCGTCGTGAACGGCGTAGATGGCATCGACGAGATTGTCTTGGATTTCCTCTGGCAATTCCATCTTTGGTGTCTCAACATCTTCGGCGAAGAACTCTATTCCGTTTTCAATGCCCTTGTATTCGTCCTCGAAGTCAGCCTTCCATTCTGCAACGAGTTCCTTCAATGCCTCAACGTTGTCCTTTGGCAATGTCAATACGACAACGGCCTGGAAAGGAATGGCATTTCGCATGTTTCCACCATGCCATGAGGCAAGGCGTGCCTCACAGTCGGCTATTGCCTCCCTTACGAAACGAACCATCAGCTTGTTGGCGTTGGCGCGTCCTTCGTTTATCTCGAGTCCTGAGTGACCACCGCGCAATCCCTTGAGAGTCACTTTCACAGCAACGTCGTCGCTGTCTGTTTCCACTTCCTTGTATCCAAGTGTTGCGGTGACATTTATGCCGCCTGCGCTTCCTATGACAAACTTTCCCCATGTCTCGGAGTCGAGGTTGAGCAGTATGTCGCCGTGCAGCTCGCCTTCTGGAAGGTCGTTGGCACCGAACATTCCTGTTTCCTCATCGGCGGTGATAAGTCCCTCAATAGGACCATGCTTCAAAGTCTTGTCCTCCATCACAGCCATGATAGTGGCTACGCCGAGACCGTTGTCTGCACCGAGAGTTGTGCCCTTGGCGCGAACCCAACCTTCCTCGTCGATGTAGGTCTGTATTGGGTCGGTCTCGAAGTTGTGTGTGCTCTCAGGCGATTTCTGAGGCACCATGTCCATGTGGGCTTGCAGTATGATGCCCTTGCGGTCCTCCATTCCTGGTGAGGCTGGCTTGCGCATCACGATGTTGTTGGCAGGATCCTTGAAGGCCTCAACGCCTACGCGTGCGGCGAAGTCGAGAAGGAACTGCTGTACTTTTTCCAAATGCCCTGATGGACGTGGCACTTGTGTCAGTGCATCGAAATTCTTCCAAATGCACTCAGGTGTTAGATTTTTAATTTCGCTCATAGTTATTATGTTTATTTGGTTATGAAAAAACTGTCTGTTTCAGTGGTCTTGGCTTCTGAGACCTTGACCTTCGTGAAGTTGAGAGCCACCAACGACCAGATGCCGAGCAATATTACCAACATTGTCTGTACGGTGTGGACTATCAGTACGAAATAGAGTGCGTGCTCGTCGGCTACTCCATAAAGTATCAGCATTGTCTTCACGGCGAAATGCCATGGTCCAGCACCGTTAGGCGTGGGCACGAGCACTGCTATGCTTCCCACTACGAAAGTCACCATGGCACATCCTATGCCAAGTTCGGCGGTGAAACCGAAGCAGAAAAACGTGAGATAGTAGTGGAGGAAATAGCTTGCCCAGATGCCGATGGTGAAGAAGATGAACAAAGGTATGTTCCTGACGTTCTTCAGGGAGATTATTCCTTCCCATATTCCACCCAAAGTGGCTTTCACCTTATTATATATAGAGAGCTTCTTGAGAAGGAAATGGAGCAGCACGAGGGCTGCAATGCCACAGACGAACGTCACGAAGTAGCCAGCTGCCGAGAATCTGTTGAGAATGGAATCCACACTGGTGCCTGTGCGGTCGAAGAATACGTGGAACACCTGTAGCTCAAGCAAAAGGGTTATTCCCGAAACTCCAGCAACCACGAGAGAGTCGATGGCACGCTCTGTCACTACGGTGCCCAAGGCTTTGGAGAAAGATATTCCGTCGTAGCGTTTCAGCACACCACAGCGGGTGAACTCGCCTATTCGTGGAATCAAGAGGCTTGCGGCGTATGAGAGGAACACGGCGTTGATGCTTGTCGAGTGGCGTGGGTGCTCGCCTATTGGTTCAAGGGTCTGCTTCCAGCGCCAACCACGAAACACCTGTGCCATGATGCCAAAGGGAAACGACAACAACATCCACGTCCAGTTCATCTCATTGAACAAGACATGGCTGATGCTGTTGAAGTCGAAGCCTCTATACATCCAATAGAGTATTGCGCCACCAAGAACCAGCGGCAGCAATATCTTTATCACTATGCTCGATACCTTCATCGTCTATATTATTTCCAAATATTATGGCTTAAGCTAATCTCACTCCCCACTCCTCTCTCCTCACTCCTCTCACCTCTCACCTCTCACCTCTAATTAAAATAGTACAAGAACGTAGCCACTCCCTCAAGAGCCTTCTTCTTCTGGTCCTTAATCTCGATGGAGAACTTGATTTCAGCCTTTACGGTGCCGCGGAGGTTGGCTATCGACTGAAGGTCGGCAACAAGGCGGATTGCCTCTCCCGATTTCACAGCCTGTCCAAACTTCATCTTGTCCATGCCGTAGTTCACCATCATCTTGAGGTTGTTCACCTCGATGATTTGGTTCCACAGATATGGCAGCATCGAAAGTGTCAGATAACCATGTGCTATGGTTGTCTTGAATGGGCTTTCTACGGCAGCCTTCTCAGGGTTTACGTGAATCCACTGGTGGTCGAGAGTAGCGTCTGCAAAAAGGTTTATACGCTCTTGTGTAAGTTCCACATAATCGGAAATACCAAGGTTCTTGCCGAGCATTGCGGCAAAATCCTCATAGTTGTTTATTACTAACTTGCTCATTTTATGATGTTTTTGTTTATTGATACAATAGTACGACAATGAATATGTTGGCAGCCAGAATGATGAAGTTCATTGGCAAGCCAATCTTCACGAAGTCGATGAACCGATAGCCGCCAGGGGCATAGACCAGCATGTGTGTCGGCGAGCCTATGGGAGTGGCGAAGCTTGACGCAGCGGCTATCATTAGTCCCATGCAGAACATCAGCGGGTTGCAGCCGAGCGATGTGGCCGCATCGTATGCAATGGGGAAGAACATTGCGGAAGTGGCTGTGTTGCTGATGAATTCGGTGGCGAATGTGGTGACGAGACAAATCACTGTCAGCACGAGTATTGGGTTTGGACCACAGACATCAAGCAGCCATGTGGCGAGCATCTCCGAAAGACCAGTGTGCTCGATTGCCTTTCCAAAACAGATGCTTCCTGCAAACACCATGAGGGCTTTCCAGTTGATGTTGCGTTCTGCCTGTTCTATGTTGCAGCATCTTGTCAGCAGCATGGCAAAGGCAGCGAGGAAACATGCTTGGAGAAGCGGTATGATGTCAAATGCCGCCAACAGGATCATTGCAAGCATTATCAGTGTTGACAATACCGTCTTCGAGCTGTAGTTGGCAACGCTCTCGGAATCAAAGAAATGCAGGTCGTGGCTCAATCCTTGCTTGTTTATGTTCCTGCCTTCAAGCATCAGCGTGTCGCCAGCCCTCAGCACCACCTCGTGTGGACTTGTCTCTATGCGCTCACCGCTCCTTGCCACAGCCACGAGCACCATATTGTATTTGTTCTCGTAGTCGGTCTCTACGATGGTCTTGCCTATCAAGCTGCTCGTAAACGTGACGTAGGCAGTGCTTATCTTGCGTTTGCGGTCAACATCGTCCAGCTTATAGACGTGCTCTGTCGCGCTTACGAGTTCGTGGCTCTTCCGCAACTCGATTATCGATGCCACGTCGCCGCTGAAAATCAGTCGGTCACCACCAAAGATGAACTCCTCGTCGCCGACAGGTGAGATAATCTCCTTGTCGAAACGCACTATTTCTATCAGATGTCCGCCATTGACGTTGTCAAGTCCACATTCCTTCACCGAGCTGCCTACGATTTTCGATTCCGTGGGCACCAGCAGCTCCACGGTGTAGTCGCTGATGGACTCAAACGAGTCGTCGGGAGATTTCCTGTCTGGAAGCAGTCGGCGCATAGCAATGACTGAGACGATGAGCACTGCAACACAAAACAGTCCAGGAACGAGCGGTTCGAAAAACGAGACTGCCTCTCCTGTCTTCTCCTTGTAGAAGCTTGCTATCACAAGGTTCGTAGGCGAGCCAATGATAGTGCATACTCCTCCAAGTCCTGCCGCATAGCTCAGCGGAATGAGCATCTTCGACGGTGTGATGCCAAGTTTTTTCGCCCACATCTTCACCACGTTTATGAAAAGCATCACCACCGTGGTGTTGTTGAGCAGCGAGCTGAGAAAAGCCACTGGCAGCATGAGCTTTGTTATTGCCCTTGCATAGCCCTTTGGCTTGCCCAAAAGGTTCTTCACGACCCATTGCAACACTCCGGTGTGAAAAAGTCCTGCCACGACGATGAACATCAGTGCGATCACTACCACGGTCTCGGAGCTGAATCCCGATACAGCCTCCTTCATGGGCAGTGAGCCGCTGATTATCAGTGCTCCCATTCCGCCGAGGAATACAATCTCCACAGGCAGCTTTGTCTTTAGAAGCAGACCGAACATGACAACCACCGTAACGATGGTGAACCATGCATGTATTTCCAAACCCAATATTTCCATCTTTCTACCTATTTTAAGGAAAAATGCAATGGGCAGTTCGCCCATTTACGCTGCAAAGGTAACAATTTATTCCCAAAAACAAACTTTTTTTGGCGAATATTTTGCGTTATCCGCATCTTTGATTATCTTTGCAGATGAAATTATATACGATACAAATGCAAAAGTAACATTTTAAAACGTCTTTTATGAAAACATTAGTCATTGCTATTTGCATGATGTTTGCGCTCTCAGCCAACGCGCAGACAAAGGAGAAACGCCAACAGGTGCTGTTGGAGACTACGGCTGGAAACATACGCATAGAGCTCTACAACGAGACTCCATTGCATCGTGACAACTTCCTGAAGCTTGTCAACCTTCATGTCTATGACTCGCTGCTTTTCCATCGTGTCATCAAGGACTTCATGATTCAGTGTGGCGACCCCAAAAGCAAGACCGCTGAGCCAGGGGCGTTCCTTGGCGAGGGCGACCTCGACTGGACGGTGGAGCAGGAACTGCGTCTGCCTCAGTTCTTTCATCGTCGCGGAGTGCTTGCCGCAGCCCGAGAGCCGGATAGCGACAACCCATATCGCGAGTCCAGTGCCTGTCATTTCTATTTGGCTTGGGGAAAGACATTCACCGATGCAGAGCTTGACAAGATGCAGTCGCGCCTCGACACGCTCTATGGCTATCGCGTGAAGCTTACGCCAGAGATGCGTGAGACCTACAAGACCATTGGCGGAATTCCACACCTCGATGGTGGCTACACCGTGTTTGGCAATATCGTTGAGGGACTCGACGTGGTGGATAAGATACAGCAGGTGGCTACCGACAAAAACGACCGTCCCCTTGAGGATGTCCGAATCCTTAAAGCAACGGTCGTAGGGGAAGAGAAGAAGCCTACAGCAAAAAGTCCGTCAACTCAGCGTAAGCCTTCTGCGCGTCGCGCTCGGAAGTGAGTGCGTTGTCGATGGCATCGTAGTAGAATGACAATCCCACGAGATATTCCATGACGGAAATCTCACCCGCTTTAAGGGCCTTGGCGAGAAGTTGGCTGTTGTCGGCTTCCGTCAGGGCTTTTCTCGCTTCCGAAGCTGCCCCTGACAATCCTTTTGCCAACAAGAATTTTTCCCTCAATTTGAATTTTAGCTGAGTCTGTGCATCCTCGCGCATTGCCTCTGCAGCCTCTGCCTCGCTCTTGGCTTGCTTTATTCGCCGTGAGCTGCCCCACAGTGGCACACTCAGTCCCACGCTCAAGCCCTGATAGTGCTCGCCCATGGTTTTCTCGCTCATGTAGCCGAGAGAAATTGACGGTAGTGCCGATTGCTTTGCCAATGATAGTTGCTTGCGGCTCATTTCCTGTTGGCTGCGTGCGTAGCCCAACGTTGGGTGGCTCTCGGCTGTCTGCTGATACCAAGTGTCGAAATCGGCAGGAAGGGCTTTTGGTGAATACTCTGTCTCCACCACGTTCAAAGGCTGTCCGCCATTTAGTCTTTCAAGCTTTCTCATCACTGCTTGCCGTTCCGCTCCAGCCTTCACCTTCTCGGCGTGTATCTGCGATAGGCTAAGGCTGACGTTGTTGTATTCGAGTTGGTTGCTTGCTCCTGCCTCAAGGCTTTTCTCCTGCGCACGAAGCATTGCGTCGGCATGACTCTTCCTGCGCTCCAGTTCAGCAAAAAACTTGTTGTAGTATATCGCGTCTATCAGAGCCAACTTTGCCTCAAGCAGAATTGCCGTACGCTCAGCCTTGTATTGCCATTCCACCATGTCGTCCTTGCGTCGTGCAAGCCTGCCTTTCGCACCTGTAATCGTCGGAATGTCAAACTCTTGACTCGCGCTCACGTCTGTTCGGTTGCCTATTGACCCAGGCGAACCCCACAGTCTGTTGTAGCCTATCTCAGGGTCTGCCAATGTGTTTTCCACGTGATTTGCCTTTTTCTGCGCGTCAGCCGACTTGCGCAGTGCCTTTAGCGTAGTGTTGTTTGCCTCAATTTCGGCAAGTGCGCCGTCAATGCCGCTTTGTGCAAAAATCGACACCGTTGCAATGAATGCAACAATAAATAATACGATTCTATTCATAACATTTCAGTTTTCAACATTCAATCTCCTCACTCCTCTCTCCTCACTCCTCTCTCCTCAATCAGAATATACATCACAGGAATAACGAATCCGTTGAGTAGGGTCGAGGTCAGCAGTCCGCCGAGTATTACCTTTGCCATGGGGCTTTGTATCTCGTTTCCAGGCAGGTCGCCACCCAATACCATAGGTATGAGTGCCAAGGCAGAGGTCAGTGCGGTCATCATGATGGGGTTGAGGCGGTCGGCAGAGCCTCGCAGCACGCTTTCCTTTGCCGACAATCCCGTGGCTCGCAAGTCGTTGTAGCGGGAGACGAGCAACATTCCGTTTCTCGTTGCAATGCCGAACAGCGATATGAAACCTATTATTGATGGTATGCTCACCACTCCGCTCGTCATTCCTATTGCCACCACGCCACCAATCAGCGCCAATGGCAAATTCACCATCACCACTGCCGACTGTGTCATGTTGCGGAACTGACTGTAGAGTAGGATGAAGATTACCAAGAGCGACACTATTGATGCCACGGTGAGAGTGCGTGAGGCTGCCTGCTGGCTCTCAAACTGTCCACCATATTCCACATGGTAGCCTTCAGGCAAGTCAACATTTTCATCAACAACCTTCTGTATGTCGCTCACCACACCAAGGAGGTCACGACCAGCAACGTTGCAAGAGACCACAATCTTGCGTTGTGCGTTCTCGCGGTTCACGGTGTTCGGACCTGCCGTTGATGTTACCTCGGCAATGTTCTCCAACGCCACTTTCCTGCCTCCTGCATCCACCATGAGATGGCGTATTCCATCGATGCTCGTCCTGTTCTCGTCAGCCACCTTCAATGTCAGTGCGAATGTTTGGTTTCCCTCATACACCTGCGACACTTCGCGTCCTTCCAATAGCACTTCCACCATTTCGGCGAATTGCGGCATGGTGATGCCATATTTTGCCAATATCGTACGCCTTGGCCTTATCGTGAGCTGTGGTCTCTCCACCTGTTGCTCCACGTTTAGGTCGGCAATTCCCTCTATGCCGCTTATTCCGTTCTTTATCTCGTTGCCTATCTTGAACATTCGGTTGAGGTCGGAGCCAAACACCTTGATGGCAATGCTCGCGCGTGTTCCCGACAACATTGCGTCGATGCGGTGGCTTATGGGTGAGCCAACCTCAACGTTCACTCCTGGCAGTTCGCTCAGCTTGTGCCTTATGTCGTCGAGAAGCTCGTCTTTCGTCCGTCCGTCGAGTTCGTATGGAGCCTCAATCTCCGAGGTGTTCACTCCCAGTGCGTGCTCGTCAAGCTCCGCGCGTCCTGTCTTGCGTCCTACAGCCTTTATCTCCGGTATCTTTAGCAGCAGTTCCTCAGCCTGTCGCCCTATCTTGTCCGACTCCTCAAGCGATATTCCTGGCAGTGTGCTAACGTTTATCGTGAACGAGCCTTCGTTGAACGGTGGCAGGAAGCTGCTGCCGAAGGTCATGAACAGTGCTATGGCTGCCACAAGTGCCACTCCTGTCGATGCCACTATGGTACGCTTGTGGTCAAGTGCCCAACATAGGGCCACAGAGTATGCCTCTTTCAGTTTTCTTGCCACAAAAGGCTCTCGTCCGCTCTCTTCCTTCAGCTTGCCCTTTCCAAGCAAGTAGCTGCACATCACGGGTGTTAGCGTGAGAGCCACCACCGTTGACGAGCAGAGTGCCACTATGAAGGCAATGCCAAGTGGCTGGAGCATTCTTCCCTCCATGCCAGAGAGGAAGAAGATAGGCATGAAGCTGGCTATTATTATCAGCGTTGAGTTGAGAATGGGCAGTCGGACCTCCTTCGAGGCTTCGAAGATGACGTCTATCGTCCTTGCTCTCTCTCCCTGTGGCAACAGGTTGTTCTCGCGCAGCCGTTTATAGACGTTCTCCACATCGACTATGGCATCGTCAACCAACGAGCCTATGGCTATGCACATTCCACCAAGGCTCATGGTGTTGATTGTCAGCCCCATGAGGTGAAGTGCCACTATTGCCGCAAGCAGCGACAAGGGAATGGTGACAAGTGAGATGATGGTCGTGCGGACGTTCATCAGGAACAGGAACAACACCACTATCACCAGTATTCCTCCCTCCAGCAGCGCCTCCTTCACGTTGCTTATGCTGCTGTCGATGAAGCGCGACTGGCGGTAGATGTCTGTCGAGAGCCTTACGTCGCTTGGCAGCGACTTCTGCACTCCCGCGAGAGTAGAGTCTATCTGTTCTGTCAGCTCCAATGTCGATACCGCAGGCTGTTTCGTTACTGTCATCATCACGGCTGGCTTGCCGTTGTATGATGCCGTTCCCATTCGTGGCACCCTATTACCCACCGTCACGTTGGCTATTGCGTTGAGGCAGATGGGCATTCCGTCAGGATTCCTCTTCACCACAGCCTCTCCAATCTCCCGTGTGTCGGAGGTTGACAAAAGTCCGCGTATGATGTATTCGTTGCCGTATTCGTACAGCGTGCCTGCCGCCACGTTGCGGTTCATGTCGCCCACGGCGGCAATGGCCTCGTCCAGTCCCACGCCATAGTGCTTCATGCGTTCTGGACTCAGCTGTATCTGATATTCGCGAATGTCGCCACCCAACACAGCCACCTGTGCCACACCGCCTGTTGACATCAGCCGTGGGCGCACTGTCCAGTCGGCAAGTGTCCTTAGCTCCTGCAGCGAGGTGGAGTCTGAGGTCAGTGCCACGAACATCAGCTCACCAAGTATTGATGCCTGTGGTCCAAGTGTCGGACTTCCAATGCCTTTTGGCAGCGAGCCGTTTATGGTGGCGAGCTTCTCCGTCACAATCTGCCTTGCCCTATAGACGTCGGCTCCCCAGTTGAACTCCACCCAGACAACTGAAAAGCCGTTGGTGGATGAGGAGCGCACTCGCCTTACGTCGGTTGCTCCGTTCACTGCAGTCTCTATCGGGAAGGTAACGAGCCGTTCCACTTCCTCGGCAGCCATTCCCTTTGCCTCGGTCATCACCACCACCGTCGGCGCGTTGAGGTCGGGAAACACGTCAACCTCCATGTTCCTCGTCGTGTGGAGTCCGCCGATCATCAGCAGCACACCGGCAATGAGCACGAACAGTCGGTTGTCGAGCGAGAATCTTATTATCTTGTTAAGCATATCTCAGACGGTTTTAGTGGTTGTGGTTGTGTCCTTCGGGAATTATGGCAGCCGCCGAGGCGAGCTTCACCTGATAGGCTCCCTCGCTCACCACTGTCTCGCCTTCCTTCAGTCCCGCAGTGATTTCCGTGCGCAAGCCATCGGTCTGTCCTGTCTTTACCTCACGCTTCTCAAACACTCCCTCGTCCTTGTGCTTTTCGTCGTTCTCCCTTATATATATATAATAGGTGCCCTGTTCCTCTGTCAGTGCCGCCGTTGGTACGGTCAGCACGTTCTTACGGCTCTGCATGAGCAGATAGACCTCAACGAACGATCCTGGCACGAAAGCACCTACGTTTCTCATCTCAAACGTAGCTGGCAGATAGGCGGCTCCCTCGGGCAGCGTGCGGCTGTAGGATATTAGCTTGCCGTCGATGTCGGCAAGCCGATAGACCTTGTCGTCGCCTGTGGTGCGGAAATTTGCTCCGCTGATGTTCTTCATGTCCTTGTAGGCACACTCAGGCACGTCAACCACGAGTTGCAGCATGCGGTCTTGTGTCACTATGGCTATTGGGTCGCCCACGTTCACATAGTCGCCGCTCTTCACCAACAGTGTTTTGACAAATCCGTTCATGCTTGATGCAACGTTTACTCGTCCGTTGCGTGTGTTTGCTGAAATGCCTATATATGCAGCGCGAGCGGTCTCATAGTTGAGTTTTGCCTGCTCCCATTCGCGCTCCGAGACGATCTTGTCGCTGACAAGTTCTTTCAGTCGCTCCATTTCCTTCTTTGCAGCCTCATAGGCAGCCTTCGCCTTTGCCGTAGGGTCGCCATCCTGAAGCTTTTCAGCCGATATTGTGGCGATGGTCTGTCCTTTTCCCACGGCAGTTCCCTCGGTCATTGAGGTGCTTGTCAGCCTTACTATTCCGCTTGCCGTTGCGGCAATGGTCTGCTCGTCGCCTTGTGGTCGGCTTATCTGTCCAGCCGCCTTCATCACTGCGGTAAAGTCCGCAGCCACGGCGGTTTCTGTCCTCACTCCTGCCTTCTCCATCTGTTCGGCTGTCATCACTATCTCGCCTGCATGGCTATGGCTCTCGTGGTCTTCGTGCTCCTCAGCCTCGTGGTCGTGGGCATGGTGTGAGTGTCCCGATGAGCAGGCTGCAAGACAGACTGCCGTCATCGTGATTATTATTGTCTTATATGTTTTCATTTCTTAAGTGTTTTGGTTTACAATTCTGTTTTCTCTCATCAAACTGTAAACCTTGGGGGAGCTCGTAGCCCATGTGTCCTTCCTCCGCTCTTGGTGTCGTAAGTTATTGAGCGTCTGACGTTTCTCTTTATCACGTCTTCTCCTATGTCCTCTATGTGCCATTCGTAGCCGAACAGCGTCAGCAGTGGAAGGATGTATATGTCGTGTATGTATCGTTGGTTGTTAATCTTTATGTCAAACCATTGCGAGCTTTTGTCGCACGATGTGCAGCCATCGCCATGCTCTTGACCGTGATGCTCCGTATGCTCGTCGTTGACTGCATCGTCCATCTCGCATCTTTCCATAATCGTGCATACCACCTCACCGTGATGGTGGTGTGGTAACATCGGGGCTACAAGCATTGCCATCACCCCTATTGTCCAAACGATTACGTTTGCCAGTCGTAGCATGTTAAAGTGATTCGATTATCTTAGATGTTGTGCAAAATCTCCAGAAGGTTCCAAAATACCAGCTCTAATGAGAAACTTCGTGGCACTCTCTCTTGATTTAATGGCAGCCTCCCTCACTGCTCGCATTCTTTCTTCTCTGTTGTGCTCGTACTCAGGCATAATCACCTCTCTTTCTTGCTTTGTTTACTATTTTGGTGCTCTATTGTGAATGCAAAGATAGTAATAAATTGGTTAAACACAAAACAAATTAACTATATTTGTTTTTCTTTCAAATATATGGTATAATGTTGATAGCCATTCGTTAATTTTTAATTCTTTAATTCTTTAATTCTTTAATTCTTTAATTCTTTAATTCTTTAATT
>CAMAGM010000043.1 GCA_945833995.1 uncultured Prevotella sp. | reverse complement strand
ATTGTCTTTAACTCCTTTAAACTCCTTTAACTCCTTTAACTCCATAATGTTGAGCAAATGCATAAAAAAATGGCGAAAAGTTTTGTGGTTTCAAAAAAAGTGTTTATATTTGCAGCGACCAAATCAAATATTGGAATCTAACCAGATTGAACATGAGACCTATTATTGTAGCAATAGCCTGCATTCTATGCCTTTGCACAGACACCTTGAAGGCACAGACACTGGACGGAGGGAGCAACCTCACCGTCCTTGATATGCGTGCGGGTCTGCCACACAACTTCGTCAACGACATCTACGAGGACAGCCGGGGCTTTCTGTGGATGGCAACCTACGGTGGCGGTCTGTCACGCTACGACGGCTATGTTTTCATGAACCTCGGTTTCGGCAACCGCAACATTAGCCTGCGCAGCAACTCCTGCCGAAACATGGTGGAGGACAAGTTCAACCGCCTTTGGGTGGCTTTCGACGAAGGCACTGACGTAATCGACCTCAACACCTACCAAAAGGCAAGTATAAAGTGCAAGGGAACAGACCTTGCGAATATTCTCAGCCAAGGTGCAGTCACGGTCTATCGCGACTCAAGAGACAACATCTGGTTGCTCTTAGGCAACAGAATCTACCGCTTCACCTTCGATGAAATGGGCAATATTGTCGAATCCTACACCACACAATACTCAAGCAACACCCCAGAGGTGACACTTTCCGACGTTGATGGCGACGGCTCAGTTTGGATGTCGTCAGACGGAAGGATGAAGCATTTCCAAGTGCAGAACGGAACCATCACGGCAAAGGAAATATCACCACAGCTCAGTGCCATAAACAATGCCTACGTCACCGACATACTGAAATACCGTGGCGATGTATGGATCTCAACCAACATAGGACTCTTCCGCTACAATCCCATCACCGATACACTCCGCCGCTATGAGAGAAGCTCAGAGGACGGTGCCATCAGCAATTCCTACGCCACTTGCCTCGCCATCTCCAACGACAGCAAGCTGCTCGTGGGCACCCTTGGCGGCATCAACATCTATGATGTGGTGAGCGACAAGTTCACCCTGTGGGACATCTCTGCCTCAGTGGCACAGGGGGTTGGCGATTTCGTACATTGCATCCTCGTCCGTCCCGGGGCAGTTTGGGTGGGAACAGAGTCGGCGGGCGTGTTCCGCTTCTCTTCCCGACAGCTCGACCTCCGCAACTTTGTCCACACGCAAGATCCCGCCTCGATTTCCCCAAACTGTGTCAACGCCATGCTCGTCGAGCCCGACGGAACACTTTGGGTAGGAACGGTGGATGGCGGACTGAACCGACAAAAGCCAGGCAGTGACGCATTTGACCATTTCACCACTGCGAACAGCCGACTGGCACACAACAGCGTGTCCACGCTCGCAGCCGACAACCGTCGCCGCCTTTGGGTAGGCACTTGGGGTGGGGGAGTGGATATCGTGATGATGGACAACCCCTCGGAGATTTACCATCTTGAGGTGGGCGAGAAACACCAGCATCTCCTCAACTGCATAGGCGCGCTCATCTACGACAAGCGCAACGACGGACTTTGGATAGGAAGCAACGACGGAATGTTCTTCTACGACTTCGCACAGCGCAAGCTCGTGCTGCCTTTCGAGCGTTGCCTTGATGCCCGAGGCTGCATCGGCTCGCTCATCGACAGCCGTGGAAGGTTGTGGATGGGAAGCCAGACAGGAGTCCGCATTATCGACCTTACCAAGCGTCAGACCAAGGGCTATCCCTTCAAGTGCACCAACCTTATGTATAAGCTCGACCAGCCCAACTCGAAGGTGGTTGACAAGATAACGAGTTTCTGCCAGTCGCGCGACGGCAGCGTTTGGGTGGGCAGCAACAGCTATGGCATCTACCGTGCCAGTGTAGATGCCGACGGCGAGCTTCAGTTCAAGGCCTTCACCATGGAGGACGGCTTGGCAAACAACAGTGTGAAAGGCATTGCCGAGGGACCTCACGGAAGCCTCTGGATAACCACAAACAACGGACTCTCAGTGCTTAACCCTGAGGATGATACATTCACCAACTTCGACATCTGCGACGGCTTCGTCTCCTCCACTTTCTATTGGAACTCTGCCTTGGCGGCTGGCAAGAACGTATATCTCGGCACCGACAAGGGACTCTCCGTGGTCTATGGCTCCAACCTCATAGCCCGTGGCAGCGAGAAACTCACTTTCACCTCTGTCAGCGTGGGCAACCAGAATGTCTATGCAGGCTCGGAATATCTCGACCGTGACATCTCGGTGGCAGACGAGCTACGCCTGCACGAGTCCGACAAGTCGTTTGCCATACAGTTCTCCGCCCTTCAGTACAGCAGCGAGGCAAAGGGAGTCTATTGCTACCGGATGAAAGGCTTTGAGCGTCAGTGGACCCGCATGAGACCGGGCGAGCACTCGGTGCGCTACACCAACCTCCCCTCGGGCAACTACACCTTCGAGGTGAAATATCTCTCCGCCATGTCGGGCGACGTGCTCAACACTGCCACGCTCGAAATCCATGTGGCACCATATTTCTGGAAGTCGTGGTGGTTTGTATGCCTCGTGCTGATAGCCCTTGTGGCTCTCGCCACCTATATATATAAGCGTCGCATGATGGTGATGCGCGAGCGTGAGACGCTCCGTCTGCTCACCCCAATCCGTGAGGCTCTTGAGAACTCCGACAACCCGCTCGTCACCCAGTCGCGCATCCGCAGCATACTCGACACCCAGGAGCGTTTCAAGGAGAGCTATGCCAAGATGGCTGAGGAGGACCGCCAGCGTGCCAACGGCAAGACCCACACCTTCATGGAGCGCCTGATGAAAGCCATGGAGCAGAACTATGGCGACTCGGCTTTCGATGGCGACCACCTTGCCGAGGTGGTGGGCATGAGCCGCAGCCTGATGGCAAAAAAGATAAAAAACGAGACAGGGCAGACCACAACCCAGTTCGTCAAGGACTACCGACTCAACATTGCCCGCGAGCTGTTCCTGCAGAGCGAGGGCAGCTGCAACATCACCGACATTGCCTATCGCGTGGGATTCAACGACCCTAAGTATTTTTCACGCTGTTTTACAAAAAAATACGGAGTTAGCCCCTCCGCCTTTGTCGAAACAGTGGGAAAACAGACATAAAATAGGTTGAAAAAGCGTTTTGTCCACCTAAAATGCGGAATTGTCCACCTCGTGTGATAATATTTTTTATAGTTTTGCAACCGCAAACTGAACAAGTTAGCTACGGTTAAACCGCACGAAACGCTCTCGTAACATTCCGTTCGGTTCAAACCAAAAACAAATAATATTTAATTTAAAAAACCTAAATTCAAGTAAGATGAAGAAACAATTATTCTCAATGATGCTATGCTTGGGAGCCATTGGCAGCATTTCGCTCAGCCCAATGCCTGCAATGGCGGCAGTAGCACAGGATCAGACCATCAAGGTCAAGGGACAGGTTGTTGATGACCTCGGTGAGCCACTCATCGGCGCGTCTGTCAGGGTGAAGAACTCTACAGTGGGCGCAGTGACTGACCTCGACGGTAATTTCCAACTTGACGTGAAAGCCAATGCTGTTCTCGTCGTAAGTTATCTTGGTTTCAACTCGCGCGAGGTCGCTGTTCGCGGACGCGCGGTGCTCGAACCTATTCAGCTTAACTCCGACAACAACGTACTCGAACAGGTCGTTGTCGTTGGTTATGGTGTTCAGAAGAAGGCAGACCTCACGGGTTCAGTGTCTATCGTGAACGCCGAAGAACTCAAGAAAGTGTCAAACTCCAACATCTCTACCATGCTCGAGGGTAAGGTGCCGGGAGTACAGATTACAACAGACGGTCAGCCAGGTGCCGACCCAACGGTGCGCATCCGTGGTATCGGCTCTTTCGGCAGCACCGCTCCTCTCTACGTCATCGACGGTGTGCCAATGGGTACAACCATCCGTGACTTCTCACCAAACGACATCGAGACCATCCAGGTGCTCAAGGATGCCGCCGCAGGTGCCATCTACGGTTCACGTGCCGCCAACGGTGTGATCATCATCACAACAAAGAACGGTAAGAAGGACCAGCCTCTGAAGGTAAACTACTCGGGCTACTTTGGTATCGACAAGATTTCAGACGGCGTCTATGACGTGATGGACGCTGACCAGTATAGCAACTACATCGGTCAGGCTTGTGCCAACTCAGGCACTACGCTTCCCGGCGGCTACAGCCTCGACCCAACCACTGGCAAGTATAAGTTCATGGACAACACCAATACCGACTGGTTCAAGGAAGTGTTCAAGACAGGTACACGTCAGAACCACAACGTAGCCTTGAGCGGCGGTAGCGCACACAGCACCTACAATATCTCTCTCGACTACTTCAACCAGAAGGGAACTCTCGAGGGTGCAGGTCCTAACTACGAGCGTTACACAGCACGCGTGAACAACACTATGGAGACAAAGTTCATCAAGTTCCGCACAAGCGTGGTTTATTCTCACTCAGACCAGGACAACATGGGTTATTCTAACACCGATAGTTATATCCAGGGTATGTACGGTGACGTTACCAACGTATTCCGTGGAACGTTGCTCATGCAGCCAACCATCAAGGCTTACGACGAATCCACTTGGGTCCTCGACGACAAGGTTGGTCTTGCCAATGGCTACAAGTACGATGCTTATGGCTATGGCGTTTATTACGACACAATCCACGGCGACATCTCAGCCTCCAACCCTCTGCTCGTCAACAACCTGTTGCAGCGCAACACCCGTGTTGACCGCTTTGTTGGAACAGCCTCTGCCGATGTTGACCTCTTCAATATGATTGGCTTGAAGAGCAAGAACCACTCGCTGCACTACAATCTCAACCTCTCTTATAGCAAGACGCATGCAAAGGACTTCACTTGGATTGCAGCTTGGGCACAGAGCAACCGTGTTTATCTCGACAAGAGCAACGAGAAACTCACCAAAGGCTCACGCGATTATACCGACGCACTGATTGAGAACACCCTCACCTACGACGGTACGATAGGCAAGCACCACCTGAACGTAGTCGTTGGTCAGACCTACGAGGAGGAATATACCGACTTTCTGACAGGCTGGGGCGTTAACTTCCCAGAGCCTTACTTCCTGCAGCTGCAGAACGCATCGAGCACCTATTCTTCTTCTTACGAGTACAAGCATGCCATCGCCTCGTACATCGGACGTATCAACTACAACTACGACGAGAAGTATCTCCTCTCAGCAGTAGTACGTCGCGACGGTAGCTCACGCCTCTCCAAGGACATCCGTTGGGGCACGTTCCCATCAGTTTCTGTTGGTTGGCGTGTGGATAAGGAGAAGTTCTTCCCTATCAGCCCAGACGTGATGAACATGTTCAAGATTCGTGGTAGCTACGGTGTGCTCGGTAATGAGAACATCGGTGAGTATGTGTTCCAGACCACGATGAATCGCAACAACATGACCTATAGCTTCGGCAACAATCCTGTGACAGGTTCCGCAGTATCGACATTCGTTGACAACAACCTCGCATGGGAGAAGAAGAAGACCACCAACGTGGGTATCGACGTGGCAATGTTCCGCAACCGCTTGGAGTTCACCGTTGAGTGGTATAAGAACAAGTCGGAGGACCTCCTCTACGCAGTTCCTGTTCCAGCATCAGCAGGTGTGTCGAACACCACCGTGACCATGAACGCTGCCTCGATGGAGAATAGCGGTTTCGAGTTCTCTGCAACATACCGCAACAACGACCACGACTTCAAGTATCAGATTGGAGCAAACCTCAGCACTCTGAAGAACAAGGTTACGTCACTCGGTTTCGGTACGGAGTCTTACATTGCAGGTGCCTACAGAACAGATGTAGGTCAGGAAGTAGGTAAGTTCTACGGTTGGGTTTATGAGGGAATCGCCCGCACACAGGCTGACCTCGACAACCACGCCTCACAGCCAGGAGCAAACGTAGGTGACTGCCTCTACAAGGACATCAACAACGATGGTGTGATCGACGCCAACGACCAGACAATCCTTGGCAGCGGTCTGCCAAAGATCAACTTCGGTATCAACGCCCGCTTCGAGTACAAGAACTTCGACCTGAGCATCTCCACATACGGAGCTTTGAACTACCACGTTTCCGACGACATCTACAACAGCCTGAACTCTTGCTATGGCTGGGGAAACAAGGATGTTGCCATACTTGATGCAAACCGTTGGTCAGACGATGGTACAACATATCTGTCGAGCGTTCCACGCACTTACGCTGCCAACAACGCCACATTGGCATGGAACGACCTGTTCAGCGAGCGCAAGATCCAGAATGCCGCTTACTGGAAGATTGCCAACGTAGAGCTTGGCTACAACCTGCCTGACAAGTGGTTTGGTGACTATGTAAGTGGTGTGCGCATCTATGTTTCGGCACAGAACCTCTACACCTTCACTGGTTACAAGGGCTACAACGTTGACTATGCCGGCGGTACGTTCACCCCAGGCTACAACTTCTGCTCGTTCCCAAGCGCACAAAGCTTCATGGCTGGTCTGCACTTCACCTTCTAATGATACAAAAAAGAAAACGAGTACCAATATTAAATAAGAACATAAGATATGAAACTCAATAAATATTCCTTTGCCCTGTTTCTGGGCGTCTGCACACTCTCTTCGTGTGGTGACAAGCTGGACATAACCAACCCTAACCAGCAGACAACAGAAACCTTCGGCAGCAACGCCGATGACCTGGAGGAAACAGTGATTGCAGCATACAACCACATCCGTATGGAGGGAACCTACGCCCGTGTGGGTTACAACATCGACGTGTGCCGTGGCGACGAGGTGTGGAACTCCTCACAGGTTTGGTATCTGCCATTCGACGACCTCAACGAGCCTATCACCGACGAGATTGGACAGTGGTCGTGGCGCGACTGGTACTACACCATCAACGTCTGCAACTTCATCACCTCACGCTGTGGTGACGACAACGATGCCCTCTCTACAAGAATGAAGCGCATCAAGGGTCAAGCCCTGTTCATCCGTGGCTTGGGTTACTATAACCTCGTGAACTACTATCAGACCCCAATGCTCATCACAAGCTATGAGGACTATAGCTCGCTCGACAAGCTCTATGGCACAAACGCCTCCTACGACGAGGTGCTCGACCAGGTGGAGAAGGACTTCTCTGAGGCAATGACCCTGCTGCCTTCACGCGACGAGGGCGGCGAGTGGTCGAAGGGACGCGCCACTTGCGGTGCCGCTGCCGGCTACTATGCCCGCGCACTGATGCAGCGTCACAAGTATAGCGAGGCACTGACCGTGCTCAAGGCTATCATCAACAAGCAGTATGGAACATACAAGCTGATGGCAAACTATGGCGACAACTTCCGTGAAGGCTCTGCCTACGAGAACAATGATGAGAGCCTCTTCGAGGTTCAGTTCCTCGACCATGGCTCACAGGGTGTTGACGACGAGTGGACACCAGTGAACACTTCTCCTAACGCTACTCAGGGACACGCCATCGAGTCAAACTTCTGCCCAGGCAACTATGGTGGTTGGGCTGACCTCTCTGCCTCACCATGGCTCTACAACCTGTTCAAGGCAGAGCGCACAAAGTCCGGAAAGCTCGACCCACGTCTCTACTGGACCATCGGTACATACGAGTCAGACTGGGAAGGCTTCGAGAATGGCAACGTGGCTTACACTCAGCCAATGAGTCCAGACGAGGTGGTTGTGACAAACAACATCAACGGTGGTCTGCCAATAGCAAAGTGGACAAACTTACGCACAAACGTTGTTGACAAGGTGGTTACAGGTCTCCACTGCGGTATCAACCTCCGACTCATGCGCTACTCTGACGTTCTGCTCCGAGCAGCTGAGTGCGAGAACGAGATTAGCGGTCCTACACAGCAGGCTATCGACTGGATCAACCAGGTGCGCACACGCGCCGAGCTTCCAGAGCTGAAACTCTCCGACTTCAACTCAAAGGACAAGCTGTTTGAGCAGATTGCCAACGTTGAGCGTCCAAAGGAGTTCGGTTGTGAGTATGGCCGTGGCAACGACCTCATCCGCTGGGGATTCTTCTATCAGGCTGACCGCTTAAAGCAGCTCAAGGAGCACGGAACATTCCGCAAGACATTGACCGACCCGAAGTCGCCTGTAAGCTACTCTGAGACTCAGACCGACCCAATGGTGAAGAGCTCTTACGACAGCTGGCTCCCAGGCCATGAGTTCCTGCCAATCTATCAGGGCACTCTCAACGACAACCCCAACCTCAAGGGCAACTCAGCCAACGACGGTACTGACAACTCGTCCGACTTCTTCGCAAGGGGCTGGACCGTTCACCCAGTGGTTGACCTGAGCAAATAATAAAGGTATATAACTCCCTGGCTTGTTGACCCTGACGATGAAAAGACAACCAACTTGTCAACTCAAATCGAATAGACAAACAACTTGTCAACTCGTCAACTTGTCAACTTGTCAACTTAAAAAAAATATAATTATGAAATATCTAAATAAAATATCATCCGTGATGTGCTCGGCAGCCCTCGGCTTGCTCGTGCTGACGGGATGTGAGGGCGGTGACCTTTATGGCGTGACCTCGCCCGACTGGATTTCAGAAAAGATAGACTCCATAGAGAATGCCAAGAAGCAGAATCAGGAAGAGGAAGTACTCCAAGGCATGGAAGAGGATGTCTATACCGTTGGTGCCACCGACTTTAGCACTGGCTGGTGGGCAGCGTTCTCAAAATACTATGTAATTCCTGACGGAAAGAAGTTCCACCTCCAGTTCAATCTGAACATTAACCCAGAGGCGAAGAACACCTACAAGAACTTCGCAATGATTCTGTCTAACGACTTTGACCGTGGCGCAGCCGACTATAAGGAGTATGGCGCTATACGCTTCGACAACCAACCAAGCGGTAACTCAGAGTGGGGCGACTATATCGACCGCAGCTGCGTTGAGAGTACGCTCACATTCAATACTGATACAGATGCAGGCGTTGACAAGCTCGGCGGCAAGGTGACTATCACCATCGACCGCACTGACCCTGCCACCTTCTCGGTGACAATGTCAAACGGAACGGTTGTAAAGACCTACAAGCAGAAAACCCCGCTCGCAAACCTCAATCCAGACGAGGCGAACACCAAAATGCGTATATTCCTCGTGCCAGAGGGTTCATACATCAACGTCCTGGCAGCCAACATCGAGCCTATCGGTGGCTACACATCTGCTCTCGACAAGAACCCAATATCAATGACATTGGAGAATGTTCCTGACGAGGTTGTTAAGGGCACAAGCCTTGAGGACGCAATGGCAAACGTTTCCGCAACGGTACAGTTTGAGGAAGGCGTTTCAAAGGTTGTTCCAGCTGCAGAGCTTCTCTTCTCTGCTATCCCTGATATGGACAAGGTGGGTGAGAAGAACCTCATAGTTATCTACAACAAGACCTTCAAGGGCGAGAACGCCGCTACTCCTATTGTGGCTTACGGCACATTCAGAGTGGTTAACGAGATAGCTTCTATCGAAGTGAAAGAGTTGCCAATCCGCGACTACTACACATTCTATGAGTCAGAGGCTACCAAGGGAATGGATAACCGTGTCCTTGCATTCGACCCGACAGGCATGGTGGTTGAAGCAACATACAGCGACGGAACGAAAGAGGTGATAAACAACTCTAAGTTGGCTTTCTCTCCTATTCCTGCACGCGTTGGCGACCACAAGGTTACAATCTCTACGGCAAACGGCAAGAGTGCAGAGGTGGATGTAACCGTGGGCAAGTCTAAGGCTACCCAGGTAAGCATCACTCCTTCTATTCTCGGTGCTGAGGACAACAGCTCCGGCTGGTGGTCAATGCACACCAACGACGTGAAGGTTCCTGCAGGCGAGACATACGTTGCCAAGTTCACCAACTACAGCAGCCTTGCCGGAAACTGGAACAACTTCGTGGTTGTACTCCGCAAGGCTGACTTGGCTGAGTATGCAGTGGTGCGTGCCGACAACTTCGGTTGGGGCGCTGGTTACGATGGCAACTCTGAATTGGCACTTTCCGGCGGACAGGCTGACTGGGGCGCATGGCTTGCAGCAATGAACGGCGCAAAGGTTGAGGTTTATGTAACCAACTGTAACAACGGCACTGCTGACGTTCAGGCTATAATGCACGGAACCGACGGCGTTGACTACATCCAGTACTATCTCGGCATCTCTACCGTAGATCCTGACGACTTTGGCTTCGCATTCACCGTTGACGGTTGCCACATGGTATTTGAATAAGTAATAACACTCTTGTAAGGCATTGCCTATGGGACTCAGTTCCCATAGGCATGCCTAATAAACGCTATAATAATCTCTACTTCGGAAATAAGGGAAGTTAAGGGAGTTAAAGGAGTTAAAGACGTATGTCAAAAACCGAGAGGACTCCCGTAAGGATGCGGAAAGACTAATGTCTTTTTTTCGCTTCGCTCAAGGAAACTCCTCCTTTAACTCCTTTAACTCCTTTAACTCCCAAAGTTGAGCGTTACGAAACTAAAGAAATTTGCATCTTAAATCAACAGATTATGAGAAAGTACTTTTTAGCCATCACTCTGCTTTGCTCGGCATTCGTTGCCGCCGCTGACACAAAATGGGCAATGGTGACCCAGAGGGGAGAGACCATTCTGATGGGTAATGTTGGGTATATCCTCAACAGTGACGCAAGCACATCGTTCACCATAGTGTTGAACGACAATAGCACTGTTGATGATGTAACCAAGGTCTCGTTTGCCAAAGTCAACGCCACGGGCATTGACGCGACAACAGCGGAAACGAAAGATGGCATCTATGCCAAGGTGGTTGACGGCACTCTCTCAGTCAGTGGCTGTACCATAGGCGACAAGGCTGACATCTATGCTGCCAACGGACGACTACTGAGGCAAGTGGGGCTTGGCGAGGGCAAGGCTGTCATCGACGTAAGCTCATTTGCACCAGGTGTTTATCTGTTGCGCATAGGAAAGACAACAGTCAAATTCCAGAAGAAATAGTCCTACTAACTAAATACTTAAAAAATCATGACTAAACGTATATTTTCAATATGCGCCTGCGCTCTCTTTGCCTTTGCCTCTGCCAATGCACAGGTGGCAGTGAAGAAAAAGGACGCTTCGGCGACTATCATGACGGGTAATGTCTATTTCAAGCAGAATGGACAGGAAGACAGTTGGTCGTTGTCGTCAGACAAGAACGGCACATACAATGATGCTCTCAACATCAGCAACTATCAAGGTCTGCTGCCTGCACCCGAAGGCTCGGTAAACTACCAGTGGGCAACTTTCGTAGCCCCTACGCATCCCGACAACTACACATCCATAGCCGGTTGGGACCAACGCTCGCAGTGGAACCTTTCCAACATACACGACCCCTCGGTGATGCTTGCCGAGGACGGATATTACTATATGTACTGCACCGACGCGGGCTACGGAAACCCGCATTTAGCAGACGTTAAAGGCAACAAGCACGGACATTTCCAGTGCCGACGCTCCAAGGACCTCGTCAACTGGGAGTATATGGGAGGTACCATGTATGGCGTGCCATCGTGGGTGCAGCCAAAGCTCAACGAGATACGCAAGGCTATGGGGCTTGACAACTCCACAGCCAATTTCAGCGACGACCTGCAGTTTGGCTATTGGGCTCCTTGTGCAAGGAAAGTGAGGAACGGACTCTACCGCATGTACTACTGCATCGTTTGCCCAGGCTATCTTGACCCAACGAGAACCTCTTGGGGCGAGCGTGCCTTCATCGGCATGATGGAGACCACCGACCCCTCTGACCTTACGAAATGGGAAGACAAGGGATATGTCGTTACAAACTATTCCGACCGTGACCTCTCCAAGATATACGTCTCGCCCACGGATTGGCAAAACTGCTACTACAAATACAATGCCATCGACCCCTCGTATATCATTACCCCAGAGGGCGAGCACTGGCTCATCTATGGCTCATGGCACAGCGGTTTCGCGGCTGTGGAACTCGACCCTGCCACAGGCAAGACAAAGGCAGAACAGGGCAACCCATGGGGAGCGGAGAACGAGGCTGCTTACGGCAAGCGCATCTTCACGAGAAAAATGGGCGACCGCTGGCAAGGCTCTGAGGCTCCTGAGGTGGTATATCACGATGGCTACTACTATCTCTTCCTCGCCTACGATGCACTCGACGTTCCCTACAACACCCGCGTGGTGCGCTCGAAGAACATCGACGGACCTTACTATAGCATCAACGGCGTGAACGTGAGCGATAATGGTGGTGAGGCTTACCCGATAATGACACATCCCTACAAGTTCAACAACGACCACGGTTGGGTGGGAATAAGCCACTGTGCCGTGTTCGACGATGGCGAGGGCAACTGGTACTACTGCTCGCAGCAGCGTTATCCCGCCGACTATCCTGGCGTATGGGCAAGCAATGCCGTGATGCTTGGTGGCGTGCGTTCAATCCGTTGGACAGAGGACGGCTGGCCTGTTGTCATGCCTGAGCGCTATGCCGCCGTTCCGCAGGCTGAGATAGAGGATGAGGACCTTTATGGCGAGTGGGAGCACATCGACCTTGGCTATCAGTATGGTGTGATGCAGACCTCGCAGAAGATGATACTCGGTAGCGACCACAAGGTGACGGAAGGATGGAACGCTGGTGCCGACTGGAGCTTCGACCCTACAAAAAACGTCCTTGATGTGGGAGGCTTGAAACTCTACCTGCAGCGTGAAGTGAATTGGGAGGCATCGACCCGAAAGACAACAATCGTCTATGCTGGCATGAACACCTATCGCAGTGGCTCCACTTGCAAGACATATTGGGGAAAGAAGGTTGCCGGTTTGCAGGACGAGGGCACTGGCGGCTCTGAGGATGAGAACGTGACAGTGGTTGGAGCAACTGACTTCTCCTCTCCATTCTGGGCAGACTTCTCCGACTACTACAAGCTCGCCCCTGGAAAAACCCTTCACATGAAGTTCAAGAACCATTCGTCGAAGAAAGAGAACTGGAGCAATTGGGTTCTCGCCGTTACTAACAATGCCAATCGTGGTGCATCGGCATACAAGGAGTATTTCGTGCTGCGTGCCGACAGCTACGCATGGTGGCCAACAGGCAACACCATTGAAAATCCTGATGCAGGCTTTACCCTGTCCAACGACTACAACTGGGACACTTTCCGCGACGATATGGACGGAGCCACGGTGGAAATGACCATTCAGCGTGATGGCACAAAGGTTATAGTCACAGCAGTCACCACAACCACCGCAGGCAAGACTTACACTGAGACATTCTCAATGCCCGACTGTGGTACGGCTACCGCGACTATCCGTGCCTTCCTCACCTGCGAGAACTCATGGATGGAAATCTACACATCAGATACTTACATCGAATAAACAAACCCCTCGGGGTGCTAACTAATAAACCTAACTAACGCCGCGGGAGCAGGACGTGAGTCCCGCTCCCGCTTTGCTATTGTCGTATTGCAATCCATCGTATTCCTATTAATGTGAGCTCGACGAAATTCAATTATCTGTTTAACCGCCGGGCTGTATGGGCGGTTATGTTGTATGGGATTTTTCGTTGGATTCTCGTTATTAACATATTCCTGTTCCATTATCCAAATTTTTTGTAACATTCCTTATGGCTTTTTCGTGCTGTTACAAATAGAGCAGCATTTGTAACGGTGGGAGCAGTGGTATATTTCTTTTTGTAAAATCTTTGCAGCGGTTTTGATAACAAATTTGAAATAACATAATCATTAATTAACTTTCTACAATCTATGAGAATTAGAAAAACTTTACAAAAACCATTAGTGCTATTGTTCCTGTTCTGTTTGCTCCCACGGGAGCCTTGGCTCAGAGCTTGGTTAAGGGAACAGTAAGCGACAAGTCGGGTGAGCCCATTATTGGTGCTACGGTAAAAGTCGAAGGCAGCTCAAAAGGTGCCATTACCGACTTGGACGGCAAGTTCAGCGTTCAGGCTGCCTCGAATGCCACACTTGTCATTTCCTATATAGGTTATGAGACGCAGACCATCAAGGTGGCTGAACGCAACGACATCAAGGTTACGTTGAGCGAGGACTCGAAAGTGATCGACGAAATCGTGGTCGTTGGTTATGGCGTGCAGAAGAAGAGCGACCTAACGGGTGCCGTGGCTTCGGTTAAGGCGGATGACATCAAGGGACTCTCCACCACCGATGCTGGTGCAGCACTGCAAGGTAAGGCCGCTGGTGTGCAGATTATCAACTCTGGCGCTCCAGGTGCAGCTGCCGGCATCCGCATCCGTGGTTACTCGTCAAACAGTGGCGACATCAGCCCATTGCTCATTGTCGATGGTCTGAAGGTTGACAACATCCAGTATCTCGACCCCTCGATGATTGGGTCGATGGAGGTGTTATAAGTAATGTGGACGATCTGCCACCAATTATTAAAGCTCAGTATGAGGCAGGTGCTCCAGTACCACGCGCAGCAGACCACAACAACGATTTCTACGGAACGTCAAAATACATGGAGTCGGGCAATCCTCTTTTCCAACGTGACCGCCGCAATGTTATGAACGAGGGAATCAACGTGCGTGGAACAGTGGCTGCAAACCTGCTGCCATTCAAGGGCATGACCATAACCTCGCGCCTCGGCTACCGTATCTCCCAGAGCAACTATCACAACTTTGAGACTCCTTACTGGATGACTGCAATGGCAATACTGATAAATATACCATTGAAGCACATGCCAACAACAGCCTCTACTACCAGTGGGAAAACTTTGCCAACTATATGAATACATTTGGCAAGCACTCTCAACAACTACCGCTATTGTCTATGGTGACAACATACGCTTAAACAACTATATTATCATGCGCTATGCCGAGGTGTTGCTTAACTATGCCGAGGCTTGCTTGCAGACTGGAGATGCCGCAAGTGCAAAGACCGCCATCAATCAGATTCAGCAGCGTGCTGGCTCAAAGACAATCAGCGCATCGGTAGATATGATCGTGCTGAAGCGTGAGAAGTCCTACGAGCTGTGGCTTGAAAGTAGTCGTTGGTTCGACATCATGCGTTGGAAGGATGCCGACGCAATAGCCCGCATACAGAAGACAGGCTACGATGTGCCTCACCTCTTCGACAAGGTACACCGCGCTCCAAAGTCAACCGACGAGAAGGTGACATGGAAGAACGGCACAGAGGCTAACAGCCGTTTCTACACCGTTTCGTCGCATGCCGCTAAGGACGCAGGCTTCGACGTTGGCTTCAAGATCGGCAAGCACGAATACTTCCCTTATCCTTAGACCGTAAAGGACAAGAACCCGAACTTGGTACAGAATCCAGGATGG
The DNA here is from genome assembly GCA_945833995.1 of uncultured Prevotella sp. Classification (GTDB taxonomy): domain Bacteria; phylum Bacteroidota; class Bacteroidia; order Bacteroidales; family Bacteroidaceae; genus Prevotella. The sequence continues at coordinate 5,380 of CAMAGM010000043.1, read as the reverse complement.
TAATTTCATAGTTTTATAAATAGATGTTTTCAAGACAAAAGGTTTTTAATTAGGTTTCAAAGTCATTTTTTAGGTTACAAAAAACATGACACCGACAATTGTTAGTTGAATTTATGAAAGATTCTGTCGCGATACAGGACCTTTTCCATAATAGGTGAGTTCTATAAATTCGCTTTGTTGTTTACACCATGCCACTACTTTATCCGATGTATTCTGATGGTGATACGCCGAGGTGCTTCTTGATTGGCAGATGTGGAGCTGCCGTTGAACACATCTTGCGACATGAAGCTCCAGCGCTTGTAGGGCGAGTGTTGCGATGGGATGAAGGCAAGACCCTTCTCGTCGCAGCCTATCCAAAGGTTGTGTTGCTGGTCTTCAAGAATTGAATAAACAGTTGACGCTCCAAGATTAATGCCATTGATATCTATTCCTTTTTTCGTTAATTGGAATGTTTAGGTGTTAAGGTAGAACACTCCATTTGACACAGTGCCAAGCATTAGAGTCCCATCTGATTTAAGATGTGTCTCAACAAACTCCAGCCTACCCAACGGCATTGGCAACGTACCACCTCTACCATCACAGTCTATTCTGTAAATACCGTTTTTGCATACTGCTAATATATCGCCATCTGTTGTCTCGTCAAAGCCAATGATGTAGCCCAAGTTAGGTTGATATGACGCAATGAAATCGTGTCGATTGAAATTGTAACAGCTGATAATGTTGCTTTTGTCAACTTTCCACAAACGTTTTTTGCTGTCAATGAGTAACTGGAAATAATAGTCGTTGTGGTCGTGGTGTGAGAAGTCGTTTATACGAACTGCCACTGTGCTGTCTGGATGGATTGTGTATAAACCATAGCCCGATGTTCCGATAAGTATCGTAGTTTGAGGGCAGTGCCTTGTCGCCCCGGTGGTGGCGGTAGGCAGTGAAGCGGTAGCCATCGAACTTGTTGAGTCCGGAGCGGGTTCCAATCCAGATGTAGCCATACTTGTCCTGGCAGATAGCCCTGACGTTGGGGTCGGTGAGTTTGTCGGATGCGAAAAGCCTGCTCTCCTGTGCCATGGCGGCAGTGGAGATGAACAGTGCGAGAACGATGCTTGTAAGTGTTGCCTTAAGTTTCATAAGTTGTCAGTTGAATAGGTTTTGAGTGCAAAATTGTAGGAAAATGGTGCGATGTTACAAATAGGTCACAAAAAGATACAAGGAGATTGAGGGTTGAATGTTGAATTACTGCGCATAGTTGGCTGGCGTAACAATTCTTATTATTCACTTAAGTTTCGCATGTACTCAACATTCAGAAGTAAGGAAGTTGAGTTATTCAGTAACCATCGAAAAAGTATGGAATTGAAAAAATTATGTATTTTTAATCGAAAAAACTTGGTGGAAAGGAATAAAATGTGTAATTTTGCAAAATGATTGTGAGATACAATGGAAGTAACATATAATGTTTTTTGGTAATTTACATTTTTAAGCATCATTTTTTTATAATAATTTGGTTCAAATCATTGGGCGATGAGACTGTGAAGCCTTGTAACGTCCGTTGTTTCGGAGGCCAAAGTGATTTGGGAAACCGGAGCAAACTAACATTAATGCCTGACTCATCATTTTATTTGGTGTGTCAGGCGTTTTTTTATGCCATAAAGTTTGGTGGTTTCGGAATATTGTACTACTTTTGCAGCGAGAAACGAAAGAGGAAAGTATGTTATGGAAAAGAAACTGTTTGAGCTGAGAAAGCTACAGAAAGCTATTGAGAAAGAGAGAAGAAGAAAACTTCTAAAACCTTTGGCACTGAAGAAAGTCCTGTCGTATCTGCAAGGAAAGGAAAAACCGAGGCAGGCAACTCTCGACAGACTGTCGCTCTTTGTGGGATTCCAGGACTGGGAGTCGTTCAAGGATGCCGTGCATGGCGAGGACGACGGAAAGATGGTCGGGAGCGAGTAGGGAAAGCAAATAAAAAGAGGCAACGCCAAACGTGGTGCTGCCTCTTTTTATTGCTTTCAAAAAAACTCTGATTAGGCTTTGCTTGCAACTCGCTTCTCCTTGATGCGAGCCTTCTTACCTGTGAGCTTGCGGAGGTAGTAGAGCTTGGCACGACGTACCTTACCAATCTTGTTAACCTCAATGCTCTCGATGTTTGGCGACTCGATAGGGAAGATACGCTCTACACCTACGGTGCCTGACATCTTGCGGACTGTGAAGCGCTTCTTGTCGCCGTGGCCAGAAATCTTGATTACCACGCCACGATAGAGCTGTATGCGCTCCTTTGAACCCTCGATAATTTTGTAAGCGACTGTTACAGTGTCACCAGACTTGAACTCTGGGAACTTCTTGCCGGTTGCAAATGCTTCCTCAGCAACTTTAATTAAATCCATTGTTTGATATAAAATTAAATTTGTTTATCGTTCCAACGCAACATAACAGGCAACACGAGACTTCCTGCCAGCGATTACGCCGAAAAGCGGGTGCAAAGTTACTACATTTTCTTGAATTACAGCACTTTTACCTCGATTTTTTTGCGTGTTGGGAGTTTTTTTGCTAATTTTGCACACAAAATAGACAAAAATATGATGAAAACTAAGACTTATTTACTGTTTTTGGCGCTCGCAATTTGTTTTTCTGCCTGTGGGGGCAGCTACAAGGTGACGGGCGTGGAGCGTACGAGAATCATTGTGGATTCAACATACGATGTGTTGCCTAACGACGAGGCTTTGGCTTTCATGGAGATTTACAAGGGCAAGGTGGATAGCATAATGTCGCCCGTGGTGGGACACACCGCGAGGGGAATGTCGGTGGATAGGCCTGAGAGCCTGCTGTCGAACCTGCTGCCGGACATTCTCGTGTGGGCTGGGGCTGCATACGGCGAGAAGCCTGAGTTTGGAGTGTATAACATGGGTGGCATGAGGTCGTCGTTGCCCAAGGGTGCGGTGACTTTCGGCAAGGTGCTTGAGTTGGCTCCGTTTGAGAACAAGATCTGTTTCCTCTCGCTGAAGGGCAGCGACGTGATGGAGCTGTTTAGGCAGATAGCCCGAATAGGGGGCGAGGGAGTGAGCGGCAACATCCGACTGGTTATCACCGACAAGGGCAACCTGCGGAGCGCGAAGGTGAACGGCGAGGATGTGGACGAGCAGCGCACCTACCGTGTTGCCACCATCGACTATCTGGCGGAGGGCAACGACCGTATGCCTGCCTTTAAGAGACATTTCGACCTCGTGTCGCCAAAGGATAGCTCGAACGACATGCGCTACATCATAAGCGACTACTTCCGTGAGAAGGAGAGCAAGGGGGAACTCGTGGATGCGAGGATTGAGGGAAGAATAGTTGTAGTGAATGAGTAAATTAAGAACTCAACTTTCGCAAGTAAGGGTAGTTAAAGAAGTTAAGGGAGTTAAGGGAGTTAAAGACGTATGTTTAACCCCTGAAAACTTCCCAAACGGATGAAAAGACTATTGTCTTTTTTTCGCTTCGCTCAAGGAAACTCCTCCTTTAAACTCCTTTAACTCCTTTAACTCCAAAAAGTTGAGCTAATGCGAAACTTACATTATTAATATATAAGGAGAGAATATGAGAAGATTGGGAATATTGGTGGTTGCGATGGTGCTTGGAGCTTGCGCCTATGCACAGAAGAAAATCGTGATACTGCATACGAACGACACGCACAGTCAGATTGTGCCAGTGCCGAAATATGAGAATGAGGGAAACGTGTCTTGCCGTGGTGGCTTTGTGCGACGTGTGGCAGTGGTGAACGAGGAGAGGAAGCAGACACCCGACTTGCTGCTGTTTGACAGTGGCGACTTCTCGCAGGGCTCTACCTACTACACGCTGTTCAGGGGTGATGTGGAGGTTGGTCTGATGAACATGATGGGCTACGATGCCGCAACCCTTGGCAACCATGAGTTTGATTTCGGTATCGACAACCTTGCGAGAGTGGCGAGGATGGCGAAGTTCCCAATAGTGTGTGCCAACTGCGACTTCACGGGCACTGTGTGCGAGGGACTGATAAAGCCCTACACCGTGATAAAGCGCAACGGACTGAGGATTGGCGTGTTTGGTCTTGCTCCGCAAATTGACGGACTCGTGATGAGTGAGAACATTCAGGGTGTGAAATATCTCGACCCATACACCACTGCCAACGAGACTGCACGAAAGCTGAAGGAGGAGGAGAAGTGCGACGTGGTGGTTTGTCTGTCGCACCTTGGCTGGGACCTCAAGCCACGTCCTGACGACGCACAGCTGATAGCCGCGACGCGCAATATCGACCTCGTGCTTGGCGGACACTCACACACCTACATGGAGCAGATGGAATGGGTGAACAACATCGACGGCAAGCCTGTGCCTACGGAGCAGAACGGAAGGTTTGGGGCTTACATCGGACGAATAGTAATGACGTTGAGGAAATAGGCTACTCAAAATAGAAGGTGAGGACGAGCATCTTGCTGTGTCCGGCAGTAACTGACGTGGCGTAGGGCTTCAAGCCACTGTCCTTGAGGTCGTTGACGTGGTTTTTGTTGAGACTGTTGGACAGGCTGTAGCAGAATTTCAGTTCGGGAATGATCTTGAAGAAAGGCAGGTAGAGGTCGCAGCCTATGCCAGCCTCGATGAACGTGTCGAAACGTTTGAGTTGTATGATGTCCTCGCTTTGTTTCGTAAGGTTGAACATTGGGCTGATGCCCGCAATCATGTATGGACGATAGTTGCCGTAACGCTTTGCGCTGAACTTCAGGTCGAGGGGCAAGGAGAGGCAAGTCTGCTTCAGGTCCTGTGTCTTCTCCAAAGGCTTGCCTGCCTCGTCGGCCTGCGTAAGGTTGCGGAAGACGAGGTGCTTTGAGCCGAAGTGCATGGTGGGAGTGAGGCGGAAGGCGAGATAGTCGCTGAGCCTGAGGTCAGCCACGACACCCACGCTAAGCCCTGGATTCCACGAGTCGGCATCGCAAACGATGGTCTGCGTGGTCTGTGAGCCATCGTCGAGAGTGATGGTTTGCGGTCCCACGTTCTGGAAATCGATGTCCTGCGCATGCATTCCGATGCGTATGCCAAAGTGCATTGGCCTTAGGTCAATGTACGGTTTGTTCTCCACCTGTCGGTCCTGCGCTCTTGTGGCTGCTGCCGCAAGGCATGCGAATATGAAGCATAAAATATTGCGTCTCATACCTCTAAAAACGCTGTTTACGTGGAGTTTATTGTGCTGATTCCTATTTCGAAATTGTATAAATAGCAAAATTATCTACCTAAAATGTGGTATATTTGAAAATAAATGCGTACTTTTGCATCATAATTTTTTTGTATTAATTTTTAAAACAATATTATTATGGCTTACGTAATTGGTGACGACTGTATCGCATGCGGTACATGTATCGATGAGTGCCCAGCAGGAGCAATCTCT
>CAMAGM010000042.1 GCA_945833995.1 uncultured Prevotella sp. | reverse complement strand
GAGTGATAGTCGCTACGCGATAAAGCTTCGCTAAAGAGTGATAGTCGCTACGCGATAAAGCTTCGCTAAAGAGTGATAGTCGCTACGCGACAAAGCTTCGCTAAAGATTAAAAGCACTTCGTGCTTAAAGAAGCCAGCCGGCAGGCTCTTTATGCGCGAAGCGCCTTTAAGGCAAAGCCTTTTAATCTTTAAGACGCAGTCTTTTAAGGCAAAGCCTTTTAATGAAAATCTTAAAATTTATTTTTTCCTATGAGTACTGAAACGAAAAAGAACACTTGGAAGCTGATTATCCAGCTCATTGTGTCGATAGCTACGGCTATTGCTACCACTCTTGGAGTGACGAGCTGCATGATTTGAAACATTGCGATTACAAACAACGTAAGTGAGCAGCAGCTCGACGAGGTTGCCGATGGTGTTTACAGAGGCGGCAAAGATGCAGGAAAGGAAGCTGGCGAGGAGCAGTGGATGTAAATCGACCGCTTTCTACATTTACAGAAAGAGGACAAGCCAATGACCTACGGTTAGCTTGTCCTCTTTTTATGCATTAATAGCTTTCCACACGACTATCTCACCGTCGTCTTCTTGCCATCCCTCACATAAACGCCGGAGCGCGTGGGCTTGGCTATGCGACTGCCGCGGAGGTCGTACCACTGCTTGCCGACACCATTGCCGTCTGGCGTGAGGGTGGCAATGCCAGTGGGTTCGGGAATGGTTATCATCCATGAGGTCACGTGGTCCTCGCTTCCGCGACCTACTACCACCCCTACGTTGCCCTTCTTCAGCGGCTTGTAAGGCAGGCGCACCTCGCTTGTCTGACCGGCGCGCAGATATACTCCAACCACCATGTCTTGGAAGCATCCCTCCTTCAGGGCATATTCCTCCAGCTTGTCCATTCCCTCGTCGTCGAGATACACAGCGCCGACAAACAGTATGCCGCAAAACTCCTCGCCGTTGTTCCTTATCTGAAGGTTGAGGAAGTTCTCCTCTCCAGGTTGCGCAGGGTTCTTGTCCAACGTAACGCCCACAAGCTCAAGGTCGAGGTGGGGCTTTATCACTATTTTTGTCTTGCCGTCGAGTCGCGTTGCCTCAACGTATTGCGCATCGGTCGTAAGCCTATACCATTCGGGCGCTCCCGCCTCCTCGCTGCGGAACACGGGGTAGAGCCTCGTTGCCACGCCTTCCTCAAGTTCTATCTTACAGGCTGGCACGTAGAGGTACTCGTCGTACTGCGTTCTCATCAGATTCGGCTCGCTCACATAACGCTCCCTAAGAGTGCCGTCGGCCTCTATGCTGCACAGTCCCAACTCACCGTAAAACTCGCTCTTCTTCAGCCATTCTGCCGACACTACAAACTTCAGTTCGTCATCAGTCCTGTCGTAGGTTATTTCGTCCATAAGGCTGAAGTGTGGCTCCATGCCAGAGCCCGCCGTGCCCTCCGTGGCAGGCATTATGCCGAGTAATGCGTCCTGAAAGATGCAGAAGCCGAGGCGCGACTTCGAGGCTCCGGTGCTCTTGTTGTTGTAGGGGTTGAGCACCGAGAGCAGGAAGTATCCGTCGTCCTTGCCGCCCCAGCCCCAGTTGATGTGGAAGAGTCCGTTGCCGTCGTAGCCGTCGCAGACGAATGAGTGTCCGCCCATGTCGGTGTAGCCTCCATAGTAGAGAGGTCTGCCTTCAGCCAGCTCGGCGTAGATCATGTCCTCCCACTCGTCTATGCCGTAGAATCTGCGCTCGACGTAGCGCATGTTCTTGTCGTAGTTGAAATATTCTATCAGTGCCCTGTGTATGAATACGCTTTGTGCTCCAGAACCACGAGGCGTGAATTTCGTGCGCAGCGCATGTCCACAATACTGCATCAGCTGTGCCACGGCGTGCTGCGATGCCTCGCTGTCGATGGTGAAGTCTGGGTTCTCGGAATATGTGTCGAGCATGTTGTCCCAGTCGAAAGTCACTGACGGCAAAGCATCCAAAAATATTGTGTCCGAAGCCTCGTTGTAACTGTATTTGAACGAGTAGGCGGGAATAGCCTTGCACTCCGCCTTAGGCCACTCGTGGAATTTCATCAGCATTGCCATTGCCGTGGCTGTGCAGCCAGTCGCTCCTTGCTTGCCTTCCCATTCGGGATTGAGCTTTCCGTCGAACGTGGGACATAGCAGGTTGTAGGGAAATACCTGATACCACTTGGTGCTTATCAGCGGCTCCACGGCAGGTCTCACTCCCACTGGCTCGCTCTGGTCGCCAAGGTCGTCGGCGTTGCCAAGTTCCTCTATTGCCGTCTCGTAGCTGCTGAGCCAGTAGCGCAGGTTGTCGGGCATGGTGTCGAAGTCCAGTGCTCCGTGGTCGCTGTAGCCGAGAATGGGCAGCGTGCGCGAGTCGCCACTGGCAATGACGAAGCCTCCGCCGTCCACGTTGAACGCATAAACCCGTGACAGGTCGCCCTTCACCGTGCGCAGCTTTTTCGCCGCATCCTTTGAAAATCCCTTTGCCCTGTTGCCCTGTGTCAGAAACGCCAAAGCCCTCTGCTTGGCTTCCTGCTCAGTGAGTTGCTGTGCAATCGCGCTTGCCGACATGAGCAGCAAGACAAATAAAAACAAATTCTTTCTCATATCATACTCTTGTTTCTGTTGTTTCACTATGAAAATATGGTTTTCGAGTGCAAATATACAAAAAATGATTCATTTTCCTACCTTTCTTAATCTACAAATTGCCACAAGAAACGAAAATCTTAAAGAATTGACAAAGAAAATTGATCCACTGACAAAGAATCAAGAAAAAAGTGCGGGTGAGATGCCCGCACTATTTTTCACTCAAGCCTTAGAAGAACGACTTTGCGCCTTCCTTGCCACCTTCTTTGGCACCTTCTTTACCACCTTCTTTGCCGCCTCTGTAAACACCACCGGCAACCTCGTTGAGCTGCTGCTCATTCACTTTGTTCTTGTTCTCTTCCATAATTGTAAGTTTTAAATGGTTAATGTCAATAATACTAATAATGTATTTCCTTTGCAGCTTCTTTGCCACATTCTTTAAGTCCTTGCATGCCTCCCCAGTTTACGCCGCCAGCAACCTCGTCGAGCTGACTCTCGTCCAATGCCTTCTTCTTGTTCTCTTCCATAATTGTAAGTTTTAAAAATAATTATAGATACTGTTGTCTAACTCTTTTGTTTAAATAATAAGGCCGAGCTGCGACTTTGCAGCTTCCTTGCATGCTTCCTTGCCAGCTTCTTTGCCGCCTCTGTAAACGCCACCAGCAACCTCTTCGAGCTGCTCATCGTCAATGCACTTTTTCTTCTCTACCATAATTATAAGTTTTAAAAGTTATACATTAAATTGATTTTTCTGCTGCAAAATTACTGCAAAATTCCGAATATTGTTAGTCAAAACGGGAAAAAATTCCCAATTATTAGCCAAAACGGGAAAAAAATCACATTTTATAAGCATTTTGCCCTATTTCAAGCTCAGGATAGCGAGTTTTCAGCTCTGCAATCCTCTGCCACGTCTTCTCCACAAATGCCTTATGCTCGGGTGAGTCGGGATTGAAGGGGCGGTGATTCAATGCCTCCCTAATGGGTTTCCACTCGGCGAGCCAGCGTACGGCGGCAGGACTGAAATAGGTTTCCTGCAGCCGCTGCCAGATATACTCCACCGCTTGGTCGGTGGGGTGAAGCATGTCCTCGCGGTAGAAACGGTAGTCGCGGAGCTCGTCGTTTAGGATCTCGTAGGAGGGGAAGTAATTTAGCGAGGAGTGAGGAGTGAGGAGTGAGGAGTGAGATATGTTATTTTGCGAGGAGTGAGGAGTGTGGAGTGAGGAGTGAGATATGTTCGAGCATGGATTTGCGGCAGTGCGGTATTCTCTCTCCTCACTCCTCACTCCACACTCCTCTATAATACATCGTTGAGCCGCCAGCAGCAGCGTGGCTTTGGATAGTTGGCTCTCGTGGTAGCCATATTTGGCATAGCGGATGGGGCTAACGGTTAGGACGATGTGGACATCGGGATTGACAGAGGCAAGTATGCGTGCGGCCTGCATGATGTAGTCGGCACACTCGTCCACGGAGAGTTCCTCCTCCTGAAACAATCTCGCGGGACGCTTCTGACAGTTGTCCACAATCTCCCCCGTCTCCTTGAGGCGATAGACATGGTTGGTGCCTAAGGTAAAGAAAACAACCCTCGGCACAAATCCCACTCGTCTCTCCTCTCCCCTACCCAGGGAGGGGTCGGGGGTGGGCCCAAACAACCTCTCCACCGTATGCAGTATGCTTGCGGGATTATACATCACGCCGAATGGATTGACCACGGCGCGGAACTTGTTGTCAACAAAACGCTGCCCAATGTTTGCAGCGAAGCATGAGCCGACGAAAAGCATCTGCTCCATCGGCTCTATCTGGAACGAAGGTCGCTCAATTTCTACTATTGTCCGAAAATCCATAATTATTATGTTAAAGGAGTTAAAGGAGTTAAGGGAGTTAAAGGAGTTAAGGGAGACGTTTCCTTGAGCGAAGCGAAAAAAAGACGTATGCTTAAGCCTCAATAACGACCTTGAAGGAAGCGGAATGAGTATTCCTTCTCTCCCCCACCGGGGGAGTTGGAGGGGGCTAACTCCTACTAACCTGCAACCCCCGCTTGCTCAACATCATATCCACGAAACGGGCATTGGCGTTGGTGCGGTTTGCCGTGATAATCTGCTTTATGCGAGCGGCAGCCTCGGGGTCTTTTGCCACCATGTAGAGATAGCCGCCGCCTCCTGCTCCTGGCAACTTGTAGCCAAGGCAGAGGTCATCGACGAGCGAGGTTATGCGGCGCACCTCTTCAGGATTGGTGCCACTGTCGAGAAGCTGGTTCTGCTGCCACGTCTTGCGCACGAGAAGCCCCATCTGGCGGAAGTCCTGCCGCTGAATGGTCTCATACATGTCCATGGTGTGAGCCTTCATCTGCCTGAGCAACTCGAGCTGTGCGTTGCTGTTGAGGAACATCCTACGCACTATCTCGGCGAGTATTGTCTTTGCCGTACGCGTGATGCCTGTATAATAAAGAAGGTGGCAACTACTGTATTCGGGCTGCATGAAAATGTCGTCGGGCAACCATCGCACCTGTGGTGTCTGCAGGAAGCCACGCTCGGTCTGCAACAGTTTCACGCCGCCGAGCACTCCGCCAAACTGGTCTTGCCAACCGCCTCCCGTGGTGAGCATCTGCTCGAGCACGAGGGTGCGGCGGCAAATCTCGTTCTTGTCCCAGGCAAGTGCACAGAAATCGTTTATGGCGGCAAGCACGGTGGAGGCGAGAATGCTGCTCGTGCCAAGTCCGCTGCCCGCGGGCACGGCAGAGAGCAGCGTAAGCTCGATGCCGCAGCCAAACGCCTCAAGCTGTTGGCGCAACGAGACGAAAGGCTCGCTGCAGAACGATGGCAGGAATCCTGCCAGGGCGAGTGCTGCCTTGGGAATGGAGAATGGGCTGCCGACATGGGTGAAGTCGGAAAGCTGCTCGTAGGTCTCTATCACCTCCATTGCACCGAGGTCGATGCTTCGCAGCACGATGTGGGGCTCACGGCTCGGACGTATGTAGGTCTGCAACGGCGGCTGTCCGTTCAGCTCAATGGCAAGATTCACCACATTGCCGCCCTCCGTGAGGCAATAAGGTGGCGTGTCGGTCCACCCACCTGCAATATCAATGCGCACAGGACTACGCGCCCACACTATCTGGTCGGAATACACCGCCATGCGCGGAAGTTGTCGTTCTGCACTTACCGTCCCCGTCAGTCCTTCCCTTAGCAGTGAGAACGCCTTGGCTTCCCATGGGGAGCTTGCAGCAGCATCCTGCGTGAGGCTTGACGAGTTTAGCTTCTCAAGTTTTCCCCTGAACATTGCGTCATGCATCCTTGTCATGAGAGGGGTGTCGTCGGGCAACGGCTTCGGCATGGCAATGTTCATGTCGTGAAACTCCTGTGCAGCATTGTCGAGGTCGAGCTGGTAGAAAACGCTGTGGCGATAGTTGGCTGCCAACAGAGGCAAATTCTCCTTTCGGAAGGCACAACGCTGTGCAAACAGGCGGCGCAGGTTGGCACGGTCGCTTATCTCCTCGGCAGAGAGGAATGCCTCGTTGTTGGTGTCGTGGTTGGCAAAGGTGTTTGACGTGTTCTGCGTGAACAGCATTGCCTTCAACACCTCACCCATCTCGTTGCGCTGCGAGGGGTCGGCACTGACAATAGGGAACATCTTGGTGCGCTGAAGGTCGCCTGCGAAACGGTCGTCGATGTGGTATGGGCGCAACACGAAGCTGTCGTCGCCTATTGGCACAATGTCGATACACTGCCCTGCCACGAGCGTTAGGTTCCAGTCGTTCTCAGGCACTCCCGTAATCACGTTGTCGTGGCTCAGTCTCCAGTGCTTGCCCACATGGCTGTTCTCGATCCAGAGGTTGGTGTTCTCAGCCTTTATCTCTACGTCCACGCGGGAGTTCTGGACGAATATTGAGGGATGTGGCTTATGACCGTGATGGCGTATCTCGCGCTGGTCGTTGATGATGTTTTGTATGGCAAGCGTCGAGCTTATCATCTCGCGCGTGGTTCCAAAGTGGTAGAACTCGCCTCCTGGGAGGGGCAGTATGGCAACGGAGAGCTCGCGCAGGTCAGGCTCGTCGATGAGCGGGTCGGTTCCCACCGAACAACCGAACTCCGAATAGAGGTCATACTCACGGAGCCGTCCGTCGCTGTCCTTTGAGTGTCGTGCGAGCAACTGCACGGCACGGTCGCTGAGCAGCCACACGCCAATGTCGGTAAGATAATAGTGCGACTGCAACAGCTCGTTCAGTGTCTCCACCGAAGGCTTCTGCAACATTCGCTTCAGCACCGAGGGCGTGGTGCGGTCGGAAACGAACACTCCGTGGTCCTTGGCTATTGACGAGTCGAGCCACAGACCGTAGCACACAATATCGGCTGATGGCACTGGCGGCAACTGCTGCGAGGCACGTATATAGACATCGCCACTCACCACCATGGTGTGGATGTTGTCGGGAGCAAGGTCCATCAGCCTCTCATAGAGCGGCAACTGCAGATGGAGCAAATCCTGCGACAGGCGCTGACCGATCTCCCAACGGAAGACCGGCACGGGGGTAAGAATCTTGCCCGATGGAGCGTAGGCAGGCAGTCGGCGGCTCTGACCTCCCGCATGCAAAAGTATGCGCTTGCTGCCCGCTACCCATTGTTCGAACGGCAAGCCCGAATCCTCGCTCCTCCAACACTCCTCGAGCAGCCACGTCGTGCCGCCCCCACTGCCGAGCCTATGCCCTATGGGGTCGCTTGTGCAGAAAAACTCGTCGCGTCTCTCGCCCGTGACATCATGGAAACTATCCACCAGATTTGGTGGCAATGACAATAACTTTTTCATTCCGCAATAGGTAAAAAGTAGCTTAATGACTAAATTTTTGTGCAAAGTTAAGGAAAAAATGGGAAATAACTTGTTGGTTTGGAGAAAAAGTTGTAATTTTGCGTTGTATTAACGCTAAATAACAACTACCTACAATATGGACAACAAAGGATTGCTTCCAAAAAAAGACAACGGTTTGCTTACCAAGGACGGCGTGAGTTTCCTGCTCCCCTTCCTTATGATCACCTCATGTTTCGCACTCTGGGGCTTCGCCAACGACGTGACGAGCCCTATGGTTAAGGCTTTCTCCAAGATTTTCAGAATGAGTGTCACCGAAGGCGCTATGGTCCAGGTGGCTTTCTATCTGGGCTATTTTGTCATGGCGTTCCCAGCTGCGCTGTTCATCCAGCGCTACACGTTCAAGTCGGGAGTGCTTATCGGTCTCGGACTCTACGCCGCCGGTGCGTTGTTGTTCATCCCAGCCAAGATGATGGGCTTCTATTTCCCCTTCCTTTTCGCCTATTTCGTGATGACCTGCGGTCTCTCGTTCCTTGAGACAAGCTGCAACCCCTTCATCTACTGCATGGGAAGCGAGGAGACAGCCACGCAACGCCTCAACCTCGCCCAGGCCTTCAACCCCATTGGCTGTCTGGCAGGACTGTGGGTGGCAATGCATTTCATACAGGCAAAGATGAGCCCCATGGACACACTGACGCGCAGCGGACTCTCCGAGGAGCAGTTCGACCTCGTGAAGGAGCACGACCTCAGCGTGCTGATACAGCCCTATGTCTTCATCGGTGCCCTGATAGTCATACTGCTCGTGCTTATCCGCGTGACGAAGATGCCGAACAGCGGCGACACCCACAGCGGCAAGCCACTGATGCAGTCGCTGCGCGAGCTGGCAAGCACGAAGAACTATCGCGAGGGAGTGTTGGCACAGTTCTTCTACATCGGTGCGCAGGTGATGTGCTGGACATTCATCATCCAGTATGGCACGCGTGTGTTCATGAACGAGGGAATGGACGAGAAGGCAGCCGAGATACTTTCGCAGAAATACAACATTGCGGCAATGGTGCTGTTCACCGTGAGCCGTTTCATCTGCACATGGTTCCTGAAATACATCCAACCTGGTAGGCTGCTCTCCATACTTGCCATTGCGGGCATAGCATCCGTGGCAGGTGTCATCCTCTTCACCGACCGCAACGGTCTCTACTGCCTCGTGATGGTCAGCGGCTGCATGTCGCTCATGTTCCCCACCATCTACGGAATAGCACTCCGCGGACTTGGCGACAACGTGAAGGTGGGCGGAGCAGGACTTATCATGGCAATCCTCGGCGGCTCGGTGTTCCCACCGCTACAGGCTGCCATAATAGACTCCGACGTAATAATCTGGGGTCTGCCAGCCACCAACGTGTCCTACATCATCGCCCTGATATGCTTCGTCGTGGTAGCAATCTACGGACACAGGGCTTACGTGAGGCACAATATCATGCATAAATACTAAAAGAATGTTAAAACAACCATCTTTCTGATGTTTTTCGTGCAAGATTTCGGAAGAAAGTTGTTTAATATGCAAATAACATAACAAGAACAAATAAAGAAATGAAGAAATTTACATTTATCGCTATCGTAGGCTGCATCATGGCAGCAATGTCGTTCACATCTTGTAACTCTGATACCGACAACTCATATCAGGGACTGACAGAGGCTGAGGTACAGCAGTGCTTCCTCGCAACAAGGGGATTGTATAATGGAAAGGTTGTATATCTCGCTGAGAACAAGGCAAACGTCAATGACAAGACCGACACTCTGAGCGTAAACTGGGAAATCTCAACCGACAGTACCATGACCATCTACAACTTCCCAGTGAAGGCCCTGGCAGAGAAAATCACATACAACGACGAGCTGAAGGCTGCCATCGCTGAGCTTAACCCACGAACAGTCAAGTGCGCCATACAATACGTTTACGCTACTCCTATCCAGTTCCTCATCGGTCCGGAGAACTTGGACTATGAGCTTAAGTACGGCGGTTCTACACATAAGGTTCAGTTCCGTTTCTTTTGGAACAACTATTCTTTCGGACAATTTTCGTCAACGGCAAAGCATCCCATGGAAATGCAGTTGTGGGTAGCTGCCCTATATGTTGACGGCAACCAGACATCTTACGGCATAACCGCAAGCTCGCCTGTCCAGTTCTTCTTCTACAACGAGAAATAACATTACACTCAATAAGTGATGATAAAAAATTAAGTTGGTACGATTTACCTCAGTTTTTTGAGATGTTTTGGATTCTCGAAGAAGGAGTGTAGCGGGCTACATGACTGATGAGAGAATTCAAAACAGCCAAAAAGATGAGGTGTTACCATAAGAGATAAAAATTCCAAAGCGTACCAAGTTATTTTTTTATCATCACTAAAATACACTAATTTTAATCCAAATTGTCACAATGCAAAGGGTGGTTGAAGCGTGAGCTCCAACCACCCTGTTTCTTTTCGTAACCTTCGGATAAAGATTCCGCCTCTATTTCTTTCTCCTCAACACCACAAGCAGTACTATTACCGCAAGGAGTATGGCGTATGACGCGTAGGCTATGCGCTCGGTAGTGTCAACTGTCTTCGGGAAGAATGAGAGCTGGACGGTGTGCTTGCCGGGGGCTACGCTGATGGCGCGGAGGATGTAGTTCACACGACCTACCTCAACGTCCTTGCCATCCACCGTTGCAGTCCAACCAGGATAGTAGTTCTCTGAGAACACCACTACTCCACCCTTCTGGCTCTCCACCTCGTAGGTGAGCTGGTTTGGCTCATATTTTGTAATCTTCACAAGACTTGTTCCCTCTTGCTTCACACCCTGACCGATGATTTCCTTGAAACGCTTGTCGGCAACAGCCTCATGGCGCAAGTCAAGTTTTCCCACAAAGTCAAGCTCGGCATTGGCATTGTCAACGTATGTCACCTTATCCACAAGCCATGCGTTGCCCAAAGCGTATGGATTCTGCACGGGGACGGTCTGTCCGCCTTCGAGTGGCAAGATGAAGTATTTGGTGTTGAGCATGTTCAGCACGGGGAATATGCTGTCGCCTGGAACGCGGGTCATGTCGCCCTGTGCGTCGGCTACTGCAGGATAGAGTTTCTGCATTTCCTTGGAGATGTAGGCATCTATCACCTCCTGATAGCGGCGCAGCTTGGCAGGATGATAGCCTCCGATGCTCTTAAGATAATAAGAGGTCTCGTTCTCGTTGAACGTGTTTGAGGCGAGGTTGAGCACCCTATAGTCGAGCGACGAGTCGCGCAGTATCTGGTCCTCGGTGGCTGTCTTCTGAATAGGCTGGTCGCGCTGACTCTTCTCCACGAACATTCCATCGTTGAGATAGCGCTTGTTGATTGCCCAAAGGTCAAGGAGGCAGACAACGGTGACAATGGCAACGAGCCACTGCTTGCTCATCTTTCCGCGTGCATAGAGATAAAGCAACACACAGCCCGCACAGATGATGAACAACGAGCGGCGGCAGTCGGCAGTGAACATTGCCTCACGCATCTCGGTGAGATTGCTGAGCAGAGGCTGGAGCTGGTCGGCAGGGAACTGGCTCAAGGCGTGCATCTCCGAAGAGGATATGTAGTCGAAGATCCCGGGGAAGAACATGAACAACAGACAGGCTCCACCCGTTACGGCGAAGCTAACAGCAACATACCTGAACTGCTCACTCAGCAGTTTTGGCTCCTCAACAATCCTCTTCAGCGCAAGCATTGCAAGAAGAGGAATGGTGAACTCGGCAATGACGAGTATTGATGCCACGGTACGGAACTTGGCATACATCGGCACATAGTCGAGGAAGAAGTCGGTGAAAGGCATGAAGTTGCGTCCCCACGAAAGCAGTAGCGACAGTATGGTGGCAGCAAGCAAAGCCCACTTCATCGGACCTTTGACAATAAAGAGTCCAAGAATGAAGAGGAACAGTACGAATGCCCCGACATAGACAGGACCGCTCGTTCCCGGTTGCTCTCCCCAATATTGTCCTATCTGCTGATAGATGGGCAGATAGTTGTTGTCGGCATGCTCCATTGCCGTCTCGTTCATCACCATTGGCATTGAGGCGCCACCCTTGGCGTTAGGTATGAGCAATGTCCAAGTCTCATCCACGCCATAGCTCCACTGGGTGATGTAGTCGCGGTCGAGACCGCTTGAGGTCTGGTTGGCGGAGTTCTTCTTCACCAGCTCACTCTTTCCGCGCATCGACTCCTTGCTGTATTCCCATGTGTGGTAGAGGTTGGAGAGATTGATGCATATACCTATCACGGCAGCCGCAGCACAGACTGCTGTAGCCTTGGCGAAATGTGCCAGTTGCTTCTTTCGCACGGCATCCACGAGATAAGCCACTATCATTGCCAAGATGATGAACAGATAGTAGTAGGTCATCTGCACATGGTTTGCCTGCACCTCAAGGGCGGCGAAGATAGCCGTCACGACAAATCCCCAGAGGTATTTTCCCCTATAGGCAAGCACAATGCCCGCTATCATCGGAGGCAGATAGGCAAGCGCCATCACCTTCCAATAGTGACCGGCGGCAATGATGATGAGGAAATAGGTGCTGAAAGCCCACACTATGGAGCCAAGCGCAGCGAGCATCTGACGGAAGTCGAACGCACGCAACAGGATGTAGAAGCCCAAGAGATAGGCAAAGAGATACCAGACGTAGTCGGGCAGCCAAAGGTGATAGGCATTAGCCACTTGGTCAAGCACCTTGCCACTACCGTAGGCAGGAGCCATCTGGTAGGTGGGCATACCACTGAATAGCGAGTTGGTCCAGCGTGTAGTCTCGCCAGTGCGCTGACGGTATTCCGACATTTCCTGTCCCGCACCCTTTCCCGCTGCAGAGTCATGACGATAGAGAATCCTTCCCTCTGTGTCGGCAGGGAAGAAATAGGCGAACGCCAAGACTGCAAAAAGTATCACTGCCAAGATGTCTGGCAGACATTTCTTTAACGTGTTCATTTGCTTTTTAATTGATTTAACGGCGCAAAGTTACAAAGAAAAATGAAGAAAGAAGAATGAAGAATGAAGAATTGCAGTAAAAAAGGCGTTTTTCACGAATAATTATATTACCTTTGCAGAAACATTTACTTTTTTAAGATGAAAATAGGTATAATCATAGCAATGGACAAGGAGTTCCGTCGCATCAGCGAACTGCTGAGCAACATGAAGGTGGAGACCGACGGAAACTGGAAATTCACCACTGGACGACTGGGTGACAGCGAGATTGTGATGCACCAGTGCGGAATAGGCAAGGTGAACGCCGCCATAGGCACAACGGAGCTTATCAGAAGATATGCGCCACAACTCGTCATATCAACGGGCTGCGCTGGAGGCGGACAGACATCGATGGAAATACAGGACGTGGTGGTGAGCACTGAGCTTGCCTATCACGATGTGTATTGCGGCGAGGCTATAGGCAAGACCGTTTATGGACAGGTGCAGGGAATGCCTGCCCGATTCAAGTCGCCAAGCGAGCTTGTGGAAAAGGCTCTGAGTCTAAACGGAAAAGTGACTCCGACGATTCATTCTGGACTCTTCGTTACAGGCGACTGGTTTGTTGACTCCCAGGAGAAGATGCGCTCTATCGTCTCTCTCTTCCCTGAGGCAGTGGCGGTGGATATGGAGTCGGCGGCAATAGCCCAGACGTGCCATGTGTTTGGAGTTGCCTTCATCTCGTTCCGTGTCATCAGCGACATTCCACTGAAGGACAACAAGGCATCGCAATACCACAATTTCTGGGACACCGTAGCCGACAACTCCTTCGAGACAACACGACGGTTCCTGGAGAAAATAATTAGGAGTTAAGAAGTTAAGGGAGACTCCCCCAAAAAATATCAAAAACAAACAATGGAAAAGATTGCAAGCTTCACGATTGACCACGAGCGACTGCTGCGTGGCATCTACGTTTCGAGAAAAGACAAAGTGGGCGACGAGTGTGTCACAACGTTCGACATAAGGATGAAAGAGCCCAACCGCGAGCCTGTGCTCCACCAAGGAGCCATACACACCATAGAGCACCTTGCCGCAACCTACCTGCGCAACGATGCCGAATGGAAAGACCGCATCGTCTATTGGGGACCTATGGGCTGCCTCACGGGCAACTATCTCCTGTTGAGGGGCGATTTGGACAGTGCCGACATCGTTGACCTTATGCGCCGCACGTTCCGTTTCGTAGCAGACTTTGAGGGCGACATTCCCGGCGCGGCTCCTCGCGACTGTGGCAACTGGCTGCTCCACGACCTGCCCATGGCGCGCTATGAGGCAAGGAAATACCTTACCGAAGTGCTCGACTGCATCAAGGACGAGAACCTGCATTATCCACAATAAGCAAAAGGGAGTTAAGCAACCAAACTTAACTCCCTTATTTCTTCCCGTAAATCTCAATTCTGCTACAAAGGCATGAAAACTTAGTTGCCAAGCAGTGGAATACGATAGCCTATCGAGAATGTAATCACATTGTTGCGCATCTTGTCAACCTCCTTCGATATGTCGTTAAGTCCAAGATTGTAGCGAAGGTCGAGAATCACGTCCTCCGACTCATAGGAGATGCTGAGAGGGATGGATACATCGCCACGCTTATAGCTATCGGTGACTGTCTCGCTGAATTTCAGATACCTATCGTCGCCCTCGCCCACCTCTTTTAGAGTATTGGTAGCGCGGTCGAATTTGTAGTATTTCTCCACCTTGCTGCTCTGACGGTTGTAGTCGCCAACCACATAGTTGAACGACTCCTTTGCCGAAATGAGATGACCAAACTGTATGCCCGCGCCAACGGAGAAGCCATTGGCAATGTAGGCATGGAGCATCAGTGGCACCTGAAGATAGTGGAGGTCGGTGTTGTAGCGCGAGAACTGGGCAAACCTTACTATGCCATCCTTCTCTCCACCTGCCACATGGAAGTCCTTGAACTTCGAGCCTTGCAACGAGTACTTGGCTCCCGCCGTTACGCTGAGTCGTGAGAGAATCATGTACTCAACGTCAAAGCCCGCCTCAACGGCTGGCTTCCAACGGTTTCCTACCTCCTGCTTTATACCGGAGAAATTCAAATCAATATAGTCGTTGCTGAGCTGGGTGATTGAGAAACCAATCCGAGGAATCAACGACAACTGCCCCGCCCTACCCTGGGCACTGGCTTCCATTGCGAACAACGCCACAATGGCGAAAATAATACTACGCATTTTCATAGGCCTAAGATTTACTTGCTTTTTTACGTTCATTATGGTCGAGGATTATCTTGCGCATACGCATGCTCTTTGGCGTAACCTCAACGAGCTCGTCCTCCTTTATATACTCAAGTGCCTCCTCAAGCGACAGCACGGTTCGTGGCACGATACGGGCTTTGTCGTCAGAGCCACTGGCACGGGTGTTGGTGAGCTGCTTTGCCTTGCAGACATTGATCACGAGGTCGTTGTCGTGAACATGCTCGCCCACTACCTCACCCATATAGACATCGTCGCCTGGGTCGATGAAGAACTTTCCCCTGTCCTGAAGCTTGTCGATGGCATAAGCGTAGGCATTGCCTGTCTCCAAAGCAATCATGGAGCCAGCCACTCGGCGTGTTATGTCTCCCTTGTAGGGCTGATATTCCTTAAAGCGGTGTGCCATAATTGCCTCACCCTGCGATGCCGTGAGCACATTGGTACGCAGTCCGATGATGCCACGCGAAGGAATGTCAAACTCGATGTTCACACGGTCGGCCTGCGACTCCATCGAGGTCATCTCGCCCTTGCGTCGTGTCACCATGTCAATCATCTTTGAGGCAAACTCCTCTGGCACGTTGATAGTGAGTTCCTCTATAGGCTCGCATTTCTGTCCGTTGAGTTCCTTGTAGATTACCTGTGGCTGACCAACCTGAAGCTCATAGCCCTCACGGCGCATTGTCTCGATGAGCACCGAGAGATGCAGCACACCTCGTCCGCTGACAATCCACTTGTCGGTAGAGTCCTCAAACTGAGCCACGCGAAGTGCGAGATTCTTCTCAAGCTCCTTCTGCAGGCGGTCGTTGATGTGGCGGCTGGTGACATATTTTCCCTCCTTGCCGAAGAAAGGCGAGTCGTTGATGGTGAAGAGCATCGACATTGTAGGCTCGTCGATGGCTATCGGAGGCAGTGGCTCAGGATTCTCAAAGTCGCAGATGGTGTCGCCAATCTCAAACTTCTCCAGTCCTATTATCGCGCAGATGTCGCCACTCTGCACCTGTTGGGTCTTTTTGTGCCCCATTCCCTCAAAGGTGTGGAGTTCCTTTATCCTCGTCTTCTCTATTGTCCCGTCGCGATGCGATATGGATATGTTCTGTCCCTCAAGCAGTGTGCCACGGTGTACACGCCCCACGGCTATGCGTCCTGTGTAGCTGGAGTAGTCGAGCGACGTGATGAGCATCTGTGGTGTTCCCTCAATCACCTTTGGTGCGGGAATCACCTCCACTATCTTGTCGAGCAAATAGGTGATGTTGTCGGTTGGCTTGTTGTAGTCCTCGCTCATCCACCCATTCTTCGCCGAGCCATACACCACGGGGAAGTCGAGCTGGTCCTCAGTGGCATTGAGGGAGAACATAAGGTCGAACACCATCTCATAAACCTCCTCTGGGCGGCAGTTAGGCTTATCCACCTTGTTCACCACTACTATTGGCTTTAGTCCTATCTGCAATGCCTTCTGAAGCACGAAACGTGTCTGTGGCATCGGCCCCTCGAAGGCATCGACGAGCAACAAGCATCCATCTGCCATATTGAGCACTCGCTCAACCTCGCCTCCAAAGTCGCTGTGTCCCGGGGTGTCGATGATGTTTATCTTTACTCCTTTCCAGTTTATTGAAACGTTTTTCGACAAAATCGTAATACCGCGCTCACGTTCCAAATCGTTGCTATCCAATACTTGTCCGCTGAGGTCCTGACCCTCACGGAACAGATTTCCCGCCAGCATCATCTTATCGACAAGTGTTGTCTTGCCGTGATCGACGTGGGCTATAATTGCTATGTTCCTTATATCTTGCATCTTCTATATCTTTATTGGGGGAGTTAAAGGAGTTCATGGAGTTAAAGGAGTTCAAGACATTAGTCTTTCCTATTTACATCGGGAGTCTTCAAGGCACTAACATACGTCTTTTTTTCGCTTCGCCCAAGGAAACTTCTCCATGAACTACTTGAACTACTTGAACTTCCCTTATTAGCAAAAGTTGAGTTAATAATAATCCCGCAAGCCGATGCGGTCTGCGGGATTATATTCTTTTCGGCTCCAAAAATTACTTACGGAGACCAAGAGCCTTGATGATGGCACGATAGCGATTGATGTCGCGGTCGTAGAGGTAGTTGAGAAGCGCACGGCGCTTACCTACCAGCTGTGTCAGAGCCCTTGCAGTAGTATAATCTTTACGGTTCTTCTTAAGATGTTCCGTCAAGTGGGAAATACGGTATGAGAACAATGCTATCTGGCTCTCAGCAGAACCAGTATCAGTGTTAGACTTTCCGTACTGTCCAAAGATCTCTTGTTTTTTTGCCTGATCTAAATACATAGATTTTAATTAATTAATGATTATATTTTGTTATACTTGCTAAATGCGGGTGCAAAGGTACTAAGAAAAAATGAGAAATGAGGAATGAAGAATGAGGAAATTGACAAAGGGACTTTGGTTTTAACATTTTTTATCAACTATCTCACTCAATGGCTTCATCACAAACTCCCTTTCGTGCATCAATGGATGCGGAATACGCAGGTCTGGCTCGTCAATCTCCACGTCGTCGTAGGTAAGTATGTCGATGTCGATGACGCGGTCATGATATCGTCCGTCAACCGATTTCAACTTTCGTCCCATCTCCCTCTCAATGCGTTTCGTTGTCTCAAGCACTTGGCGTGGCGTGAGCACTGTCGTGCAACACACCGCGGCATTGACGAAAAGGTTGTCCGACTCAAAGCCCCAAGGCTCGGTAACGAGAAGAGCCGATTGGCGCTCTACGGTGCCAACCAACTCTGCCATTCTCCTTATAGCCTCAAGTATGTTTCCCTCCTTATCGCCAAGGTTGGACCCGAGACTGAAATAAACCCTATGAGTCACTCCCTATTCCCTATCAATCGTCAACAATAAGGAGGGCGTCGCCATAGCAACCGAACTTATAGCCATGCTTCACTGCCTCGTTATAGCCCTCCATCACAATGTCATAGCCTCCAAAGGCTGCGGTAGCCATGAGCATGGTTGACTCTGGATGATAGAAATTGGCTATCATGCTGTTTGCCAAACCGTAATCGTATGGTGGGAAGATGAACTTGTTTGTCCATCCGTCATACTCCTTGAGCTGTCCGTCGGTGCTCACGGCCGTCTCGGTGGCACGCGCCGTGGTGATACCCACCACGCAAACACGATGTTCCTCTGCCTTTGCCTTGTTCACGATGTCGCAAGCCTCCTTGCCAATGATTATCTGCTCGGAGTTCATCTTGTGCTTTGTCAGGTCCTCCACCTCTATTGGGTCGAAGCTGCCAAGTCCACAGTGTGCGGTGATGAACGCCTTGTGTATGCCCCTAATCTCCATTATCTTCATCACCTCGCGGCTGAAATGGAGACCCGACGTTGGCGCTGTCACGGCTCCCTCATGCTTGGCATAGATGGTCTGGAAATTCTCCATATCGTCTGGAGTGGCAGGACGCTTGTCGATGATGTAGCGTGGCAGCGGAGCCTCGCCAAGTCCGAACAGCTCTGCCTTGAACTCATCGTGCGGACAGTCGTAGAGGAAGCGCAGCGTGCGGCCTCGGCTCGTGGTGTTGTCGATCACCTCGGCAACCATTGGTCCGTCGTCCTCGAAAAAGAGTTTGTTGCCGATGCGTATCTTGCGGGCAGGCTCAACGAGCACATCCCAAAGGCGCTGCTCCCTATTCAGTTCACGCAGCAGGAACACCTCAATCTTCGCGTCGGTCTTCTCCTTTGTGCCATACAAACGGGCAGGAAACACCTTCGTGTCGTTGAACACGAACACGTCGCCCTCGTCGAAATAGTTCACCACGTCGCGGAATGTAAGATACTCCTTCGTGTCGTCACCATCCTCGTCTTTCTTGAACATCTCAATTTTCTGACTCTTGCGGTGAATGACCATGAGCCTACACTCATCACGGTGAAAAACCTTCTCCACCACATTGCCATCGTCGTCAGTAAACTCGATGCAAGGTGGTTCAAGGGCAATCTGCTCCTCTGGCAACTTGAATTTGAATTGTGAAAGTTTCATATATTATTCTTTTTTATTGTCTTTTTTTAGTTGACGAGTAAACGAGTTGACAAGTTGACAAGTTATTTGTCCGCCCGCACCTCAATACTCTGCTCCTCAAGCCAAGCGGGGAAATCGTCGAGGGTTACGCAGTCCTCTATGCGCACGTCGCCAAGCCGTGTGCGGCACAATGCCGTAAGATAGGCACCGCTTCCCAATGCCTCGCCAATGTCGCGTGCCAAGGCGCGTATGTAGGTGCCTTTTCCGCAAACCACCCTTATGCCCAACAGCATCTTCTCTGGGTCGAAAGAGGTTATCTCAAGCTCGTCAATCTGCAGTGTCTTTGGTTTCAGCTCCACCTCATTGCCCTTGCGCATGAGTTTGTAAGCCCTATGGCCATCCACCTTGCACGCCGAATAGGCTGGCGGCACTTGCTGTATCTCACCTATGAAGCGTGGCAGGGTCTGCTCTATCAGCTCACGGGTGATGTGCTCTGTAGGGAATTTGGCGTTCTCCTCGTGCTCCATGTCGTAGCTCGCTGTCGTCGCGCCAAGCTGCAGCATTGCCGTATATTCCTTGCTGTGATACTGTAGGCGCTCTATCTCCTTCGTCTTCTTTCCGGTGCAAAGTATGAGCACTCCGGTGGCAAGGGGGTCGAGAGTTCCCGCATGTCCAGTCTTCACCCGCTTCACTCCCATCTTCTGAGAGATGAGGAAACGTACGCGCGCCAACGCACCGAAACTCGACATACCGTATGGTTTGTTCAGATATATTATTTCTCCGTCAATGAAATCCATGCCTAACTAATCAACAATGTTATAGCTCCTGCTATGGCACAATAGATGCCGAAATAAACCAGCTTGCCTTTCTTCACAATGTTTATCATCCACTTGCATGCCAAGCAGCCTGACACAAAGGCTGCGAGGAAACCAACTATCAGTGGCAAGGCTTCTATTCCTCCGAAAGCCTCCTCTCCCTTCATGCCCTTCACCACGTCGAGCAATGCCTCGCCAAGTATGGGGGGAATTACCATGAGGAATGAGAACTGCGCAAGTGTCTCCTTCTTGTTTCCAAGCATAAGTCCCGTGGCTATGGTGCTGCCCGAGCGCGAGAGGCCTGGCATCACGGCACAAGCCTGTGCCAAACCTATGATGAATGCGTCGCGCAGGCTGATTTTCTCCTTCTGCCGTGGCTTGGCATAATAGGAGAAAGTGAGCAGCGCAGCCGTGAGAAACAGCATGCAGCCTACGATGAAGAGCCCTGAGCCGAACACGTCCTCCACATAGTCCTTGAAGAACAAGCCTACGATGCCCACGGGAATCATCGAGACCAGGATGTTTATCACATATTTCGTCTCCTCGTTGAGCTGCCACTTGAACAGTCCACGGAAAACCCAGTCAATCTCTTTCCAAAGTATCACGAGCGTGCTCAGTACAGTTGCCACATGCACAACCACGGTGAACGCGAGATTCTCCTCACCCTCAATGCCGAACAGGTCGGAGCAAATGGCAAGATGTCCGCTACTGCTCACGGGAAGATATTCCGTAAGGCCCTGAATAAGACCCAAAATCAACGCCTCAATCCAACTCATGCCTTCGGTTTTCTAATTACAGCATAAATCATTGAGACAAAACCCAAGAGGCAGACAGCCGGTGCCAACTTAATGCGTCGTGCGCTGAATATCTCAGGATCATAATTGGTTTCGGTAGAGCCAGACCCGCTCATCAATATGAAACCAAGCACTACAATCGCCATGCCAATGGCAAGCAAAATGTAGTTCATTCGGTCAAATGCGAAATTCTTCTTATCCATTATTTATTTAATTTTGAATTTTGAGTTTTGAATTTTGAATTGTTGCTCTATGAGCAATTATCAATTATTAATTTTGAGCTTTGAGTTTTGAGTTTTGAATTTGAGTTTTGAATTTGAGTTTTGAATTAGGAATTGTTGCTCTTCGAGCAATTTTCAATTTTGAATTGTTTAATCGCAGCGCAGCGAGAATAATTCAAAATTCCTAACTCAAAATCCTTAATTCTTAATCCTTAATTCTTAATTCTTAATTCTTAATTCTTAATTCTTAATTCTTAATTCTTAAT
>CAMAGM010000041.1 GCA_945833995.1 uncultured Prevotella sp. | reverse complement strand
AAATAATACTTTCAATCAATATACATAAATAATTTACTGTATGCCTCTTTCGCGCAGTTTTACCTGCCAATTCCATGCAGACTTTAGCGTGTCCTCAAGACTTGTCTCTGCCTTCCATCCGAGCACGTTGTTTGCCTTGTCAGGGTTAGCCCAAACCTTCTCGATGTCGCCTGCACGGCGTGGTGCGAACGACCAGTTGAGCTTCACTCCCGTAGCCTTCTCGAAAGCATCAACTATCTCCTTGGTGCTAACGCCCTTGCCTGTACCGATATTGAACACCTCCAACTTGTCGCTGTCAGTATCCAGCACACGCTGCATTGCCTTAACGTGTGCCTTTGCAAGGTCAACCACATAGATGTAGTCGCGAATGCAAGTTCCGTCAGGTGTGTCATAGTCGTTGCCAAACACCTTCAGCTGCTCGCGAATGCCCATAGCCGTCTGTGTGACGTATGGAATGAGGTTCATTGGCACTCCGTTTGGCATCTCGCCGATTATTGCCGTTGGGTGTGAGCCTATCGGGTTGAAATAGCGGAGAAGGATTGCCTTGATTGGGGCACCGCTATTGATGTCGTCGCGGATAATCTCCTCGTTCACCTGCTTCGTATTGCCGTATGGACTCTCTGCCGGCTTTATCGGCGCATCCTCAGTAACAGGCAGGTTCTCTGGGTCTGGCTGACCATATACGGTGCAGCTCGACGAGAAGATGATGCCCTTGACACCATGCTTTGGCATGAGGTCGAGCAGATTTATGAGGCTAACGAAATTGTTGCGATAGTAGAGCAGAGGCTTCTCAACGCTCTCTCCCACTGCCTTGCTTGCAGCGAAATGTATAATACCTTCTATATCGGGATATTTTGAGAACACCTTGTCCATGCCCTCAAGGTCGCAGCAATCCACTTCCTCAAATGCAGGGCGAACTCCAGTTATCTTCTCTATGCCGTCAACAACGTCAGCCTTTGAATTTGACAGGTTATCGACGATTACCACTTTGTATCCAGCGTTTATCAGTTCCACTGTAGTGTGCGAACCAATGAAGCCAGTACCTCCAGTTACCAATATCGTTTGCTTCATATTATCAGTTTTTTCGTTATTGTTCAATAAATAGCGGTACAAAGGTAGCAATTATTTTTGATATAAAACAAAAAGTGACGTTTAATTTCAGTTAAACGCCACCTTTTTATAATTTTTAAGACAAATACAGTCAACTATTCAATACCAAACACGATTTTCAAGCCTCCATCAACACCTGAGAAGCCCATGAATGCGAGACTAAGCAAGCCTGCAGTAACCATGGTGATGGCTACGCCTTTCATGCCCTTTGGCACGTTCACCAACTCCAACTGCTCACGCAAGCCAGCGAATACCGTCAGCGCGAGACCAAAACCGATGGCAGTGGAGAAAGCATAGACAACACTCTCAATCAGCGAGAAGTCTTTCTGAATGACAAGTATTGCCACACCAAGCACCGCACAGTTTGTGGTGATCAGTGGGAGGAAGATGCCGAGTGCCTGATAGAGCGCCGGCGACACTTTCTTCATAACTATCTCCACCATCTGCACAAGGGCAGCGATGACGAGGATGAAGGCTATGGTCTGCAAATACTGCAGGCCGAGAGGGTCGAGCACGCCCTTCTGCACCAGATAGGTCACTATGGTGGCGAGCGTGAGCACGAAAGCCACGGCTGCGCTCATGCCAAGTGCGGTGCTGACTTTCTTCGACACGCCGAGGAACGGACAAATGCCGAGGAACTGCGACAGTACAATGTTGTTTACGAATATCGCCGAAATGAATATCAATATAAACTCCATAACTCTATGCCTTCTTTAGTTTGTTGATGATTGCGATGAGATAGCCAAGCGAGATGAATGCCCCTGGAGGCAGGATGAAGAGAAGGATGTTGTAGGTCTCTGGCAACAGCGTAAAGCCAAACACAGAGCCTGCGCCAAGCAACTCACGGACTGTGCCGAGAAGCGTCAGACCAAGGGTGAAGCCAAGTCCGATGCCCACACCGTCGAAGAGGCTTGCCAAAGGACCGTTCTTGCAGGCGAAAGCCTCTGCACGACCGAGAATGATGCAGTTCACCACGATGAGCGGGATGAACAGTCCTAACGACTTGTTTATCTCTGGCAGGTAGGCCTTGAGGCACATCTGCAGGATAGTCACGAAAGAAGCTATGACAACCACGAACACAGGAATGCGCACCTTGTCGGGAGTCAGGTTCTTGATGAGCGAGATAACGATATTGGAACAGATGAGCACGAACATTGTCGCGAGACCCATCGACATTCCGTTTATCGACGACGTCGTGGTGGCAAGTGTAGGACACATACCGAGCAGGAGAACAAACGTTGGGTTCTCCTTGATGATGCCGTTGGTAAGTATTTTTATGTATTGCATACTGATTAATATTGAAATATTCAACTATTGAAAGATTGAAATATTATTTTTCCTCTGGCTTCTGTGGCGATGCGCCCGACTGACCGTCTATTCCGTCCTGTCCGGCATAGACATTGTATGCCTGGTTCACTGCCTTGAGGAAAGCACGCGAGGTGATGGTAGAAGCGGTGATGGCATCAATGTCGCCACCGTCCTTGTTCACGGTCAGCGGCTTGTCGGCAATCTGCTTGCCAATGATTGAGCCTTTGCCGTCCTTCTGGAACCACTTGTCTGCCTTTGCGCCAAGTCCTGGTGTCTCGGCAGCCTGGAGAATGGTGTAGCCAAGCACCTTTCCCTCGGCATCGAAACCTACGAGCACCTTCAGCTCGCCGCCAAAGCCCATTGTCGTACTCTCAACGGCGGCACCTATGAACTTTCCGTCCTTGTCGGCTGTCTTGTGGACAATGAAGGACAGCTCCTTGCCGTCGAACTCCTTTTTTATCTCGTCGTCGGAAGTCACCTTGAGGTCACTTGTTCCCATCACCTCCTTGATGCCATTGGCCAACGCCATCTCGTCCTGCAGCTTGATAGGAGCCTCAGTGACGTGGTTGACCCACGCGAGGAGAGCGCCGGTGATGACTGCCACTGCAACGAGCACCACCACCATGTTTGTCAATGTAGATTCGAGCTTTTTCATTTCTTTACTACCTCCCCGAAACGTTTTGGTTTAACATAAGTGTTGATGAGCGGTGTGAAGGCGTTCATAATGAGAATGGCGAACGACATGCCTTCAGGATAGGCTCCCCAGTTGCGGATAACCACCGTAAGGAGACCTATGCCCACACCATAGACGAGCTGTCCGCGACCGCACATTGGCGAGGTGACGTAGTCGGTAGCCATGAAGATGGCACCAAGCATCAGACCACCGCTGAAGATCACGGCGAATGGGTCAGCGTAGGCAGGATTGGCAAGATGGAGCAGACCACTCAGTACGAACACCGTAGCGATAATGCTCACTGGAGTGTGCCAGGTGATGATCTTGCGCCAGAGCATGAATGCCAAGCCAAGGAGCAGAGCCAAGGCACATACCTCACCAAGTGAGCCGGCACCTGTCTGACAAGTGTCAGGCAAGCCTATCAGCATGTTGAGACTGCTGGGCAACTGCTCAAGCACAGAGGCATCGCCACTCTTTATCGCCCATTTCATTATTGAGAGAGGCGTAGCTCCCGTCTCAGCGTCGAGATAGGAGGTGAGCTGTCCTGCCTGTGGCCATGAGGTCATCTGTGCGGGGAAGCTGACGAGCAGCACGCAACGGCCAACGAGGGCTGGGTTGAAGAGGTTGCACCCCAGTCCGCCAAATGTCATCTTGCCCACTCCAATGGCGATGAGCGCACCGATGAGGATTATCCATATCGGAAGGTTCGACGGGAGGTTGAAGCCAAGCAGCAGGCCCGTCACCACGGCAGAGCCGTCGCAGATGGTGGTGCGCTCGTTCTTCAGAAGAAACTTGTTTATTGCCCACTCGAAGACGACGCAGGCTGCCACGCTTGTGGCACAAACTATTGCCGAGCCAATGCCGAAATAGAAGAACGAGACGAGCAGCGCGGGTATGAGTGCTATTATCACACCATACATGTTGCGCTCCACCGAGTCTGTTCCGTGGGCATGTGGCGACAGTGATACTATTAACTTTGACATCTTTCTAAAATTTGAATTGACTAATTAGAATTGACTAATTACTTCTTCGCGTTGCGGGCACGTATTATGCCCATCACGGTTTGCTTGCCGTTGCGTATGTTGTCGAGTATCGGACGGTGTGACGGACAGGTGAACTGGCACGAGCCACACTCAATGCATGAGGTGACGTCCTCAGCCTCTACCCTCTCCCACATCTTCTTTGCCGACAGTGTGGCGAGCAGGTAAGGCTCAAGGCCCATTGGACACACGTTGACGCACTTGCCACAGCGTATGCATGGGTCGGCAGGCTTGCGTCGTGCCTCGTCATCGCTGATGATGGTGATGCTGTTGGTTCCCTTGCACACCGGCACCTCGTCGGTTGTCAGTGCCTTACCCATCATCGGTCCACCGGCAAGGAGTTTGTTGTCGCCCTCAGGCATTCCGCCGCAAACCTCAATGAGGTCGCGCATAGGCGTTCCCATGCGTACGAGGAAGTTGCCCGGATGAGCCAGCTTCTTTCCGGTCACGGTGGTATAACGCTCGAAGAGTGGCTTGTTTTTCATCACAGCCTGATAGACGGCAAATGCAGTACCCACATTCTGGACAATGGCACCTACGTTCACTGGTATGGCAGGAGGCGCGGGCACCTGACGGCGAATAACGGCATCAACGAGCTGCTTCTCACCTCCCTGTGGGTAGCGCTGCTTCAATGGCACCACCTCTATGCGTGGGTCAGATGCGGTCTTCTCCGACAGCAGCTTTATTGCCTCTGGCTTGTTGGTCTCTATACCGATGTAACCTTTCTCAACCTTGGCAGCCTTCATCAGCAGTTCAAGACCAACGAGGATCTCGTCGGCATGCTCCATCATCAGTCGGTAGTCTGACGTGATGTAAGGCTCACACTCCACGGCGTTGATTATCACACACTCCGCAGTAGCCCCTGGAGGTGGGCACAGCTTGATAAAGGTAGGGAATCCCGCGCCACCCATACCGGTGACACCCGCAACCTTTATTTTCTCCACTATTTGCTCTGGCGTCAGCTCAGGATGCTGGCTCAGGGTCTCCAGTTTCTCGCTTCGGTCGATGCTCTCCTCCCATTCGTCACCCTCAACGTTGACGATGATGACAGGCTTGCGGTAGCCTGTGGCATCGAAGGCAGTGTCAATCTTTGCCACCTTTCCCGAAACCGACGAGTAGATTGGAGCCGACACGAAGCCACCAGCCTCTGCCAGCAGAGTGCCGACCTTTACCACGTCACCACGCTTCACTACAGGTTTTGCCGGCGCACCGATGTGCTGCGACAATGGGAATATTGCCTGCTTTGGCAGTGGAGCGACCTCTGTTGGCACTTCTGCCGACAGTTTGTTCTCCTCTGGGTGTATTCCACCTATTCTGAATGTTCTTATTTTCATTTCACTTCGATTTTCAGTTGATGTTAATGTCGGCGAACTTATCTTCCATCTCCTTTGGCTTCTCCACTGCCGGTGCTGCTGCCTTTGGGGCAGCCTCCTTAGGTGCGTTCACCTGCTGCGACGGACGCGGTGCGGGGAAGTTCACCGCAACGATTGCCTTCTGTGGGCAAACCTTCTCACACTTGCGGCACACGCGGCACTTCTCGTGGTCGATGTATGCCAGGTTGTCGCCCATGGTGATGGCTCCAAATGGACATTCCTTCTCACACTTGCCGCAACCGATGCACGCCACGGCGCAAGCCGACTTGGCTGCTGGGCCCTTGTCGTGGTTGACGCAGCTCACATAGACACGGCGACCCTTAGGACCCTTCCTGCGCACCTCAATCACGTGGCGTGGACATGCGCGCGAGCAAGCTCCACAACCGCCGCACTTGTCCTCATCCACCTCGGCAATGCCTGTCTCGGGGTTGATGCGGATGGCGTCGAGCGAGCAGACTGCTATACAGTCTCCACAACCGAGACAGCCAAAGCCACAAGCCGACTCTCCGGCACCGCAGGCGTGCATAGCCGCACACGTGCGCAAACCAGAATACTCCGAAACCTGTGGACGGTTCTCACATGTTCCGTTACATCTAACGACCGCCACCTTTGGCTCAGTGTTGGCGATAGCCATGCCGAGCAGGTCGGCAACCTTGTCCATCACCTCATGGCCGCCCACAGGACAGCTCAGTCCGTCGATGTTGCCCGCGTCAGCACCCTTGACGAGTGCGTCAGCCAAGCCGGAACATCCAGGGAAGCCACAACCTCCGCAGTTGGCCTGTGGCAAAAGAGCCGCCACCTCGCCGAGTCGTGGGTCTTCCTTCACAGCAAATTTTTTGGAGCATACGTAGAGCACAGCTGCCGCTACCAATCCTATGGCTCCAAGCACAATGACTGCGATAAAAATAAAATCCATTTTCGTTTGTATCTTTTTGTTAATAATTTCTTTTCTCAATACCGAATGTCACACCGCGCGTAAGTCGCTCGCCCGCCTTATATATAATAAGGTAATAAGGAACGAGCGATACGAGAGCGACGAGAGCCGCCGTCAGTTCGTCAGACGTGATGGCAAGCGCCACCAACAGTGCTACCACCATCACCACGAAAGGCAGCACGAAACCCACTGTCAGTGCCTTGCCCACAGCCGACTGGCTTGTGGATACCACCACAGCATCGCCCACCTTGTAGTCGGCACAACCCTTATGGAGTCTCACGTCAACGATTTTCTCCTTCGCCTCGGCGGCATTGCAGTGTCCCGCAACCTTGCACGACCCACACGCCGAAGTCTGGAGAATACGCACCCTGACATGCTCCCCATCCACTGTTTCTATTATGCCACTATGGTTTATTTTGTCTCCCATTTTTAAGTGTGAAAGTTTGTTTTGTTCTATCGTAATACGATATTTTCTGCAAAATTACTATTATCTTTTGAACTAACCAACAAAAAATAACCTTTTTTGCAAAAAAACATTCGTAATCGTTTGCAATCATAGTTTTTTTTACTACTTTTGCAGTATCTAAAATCTATAACACAATGAAAGTATCAGAACAGACACTACAGCAAGTGGAGCGTACTATCAGCAAGGTGGCTGACAAGTTTCCGGCAAACATCGAGGCTACCATACTCACCGACATACACCTGAGGGCAAATCAGGAGAGTGGAGAGCTTGTGGCTTTCGACGATGATGACAACGAGATAACGAGAGCCGTCATTGAGCAATGGATTCAAAACCCCGACGAGACTTTCTACGACGACATAACACCCGTCATAAGGAAGTGCATCGAGAAGAAGAAAAAGCTCGTCGAGGCAATGTCCATCATCAAACCCTACTCCATCATTCTCGAGGACGACGAGAAGGAGAACATCGCGGAGCTGTACGTCGTTGACGACGACACCGTGATTATCGACCCCGAACTCATGGAAGGCTTGGGCAAGGATCTTGACGATTTCCTTGAGAAGCTGCTGAAAGAATAAGAGGTGAGCCTTTACTCACCTCTATATTCCAGTTTCACTTTTCTCTTGGGATTCTCCTTCGCGCCATATTCCAGCAGCTTGCTCGCTGCCGTAACTATGCCTTTGCCCGTTGGCGAGGTAGTTATCTTCAATGAGTCGAACGCCTTGCGGGTCTTGTCGAGTTGGTCCTCCACCTCGATGAAACGCTCATAGAACATCTGCACCCTGTTCACCACTTCATCAGCCACTTTCATTATCTCCTCCTGGTTCTCTGCCTGACGCACCTGCCGCCAAGTCATCTCCAGCACCCGCAGCATCATGTAGAGGTTCTGGCTTCCTGTGATTACCACGCCCTGGTCGTAGGCGTCCTTCCATAGCGACGCGTCGTTTGCCAAAGCCAACTGCAACGCGCTCTCGCTATACACATACATAAGCACGAAGTCGAGCTTCTGCTTGCCTTTCTGTATATAGCTGCTGTAGTTTTTGTGTGCGAGTTCTTTCACATGGCTTCTCACGGAGGCTATGTGTCGGGCAAGGGCTTGGCTCTTCTCCTCCTCACTCCCGGCATTGAAATAGTCCTCAAAGGCCTTTAGCGACATCTTTGAGTCTATTATCACGTCGCGGTCGTCGGGAAAATGGAGTATCACGTCGGGCACCATACGCCTTCCCTGCTCCTCCTCGTAGATGGTCTTTCCCCTATCGTCCCTCATCGTCGCCTGCTCCTCAAACTGCACGCCTTCCTCAAGTCCCATGTTCAGCAGCAGCGTGCGCAGGCGCAACTCGCCAAAGTTGCCTTGTGCCTTGTTCTCGCTGGTGAGCGCCTCCGCCAGCTTGTCGGCTCTCTCGCCCACCTCATGCACCTGTTTCAGGTTCTCCTTTATCACTGCGTCGAGACGCTCCATTGCCATAGTCTGCCCACGGTCGCTCTTTTCCACCGCCTCCCTCATCTGCTGCAGACGCTCGTGCAGTGGGTTGAGTATGGTGGAGAGTTGTTCCGTGTTGTTCTTCTGCAGTTCCTCGGCACGCTTTTTCAGTATCTGCTCCGAGGCGTTGTTTATCTGCTCGCGTATCAGCACCGACTGTTGCTCAAGTTGCTCCCTCTGCTGTTGGCGCAGGTCGTCGAGTTGTCTCGCGCTGCGTGTCTCCTGTTCGGCGAGCTGCCTTTTCAGTTGCTCCACCTCGCTCTGCAGCACGTCGCGGCTTGCCACTATCGCGGTCTTTTCCTCAAGCATACGCGACTTGGCAAGCAACATGCCGACAATGGCTCCGATAGCTATGCCGACAACGAGAAAAACGATAGATACCACCATCAGATCACCTCCACCGAAACCATCACCACATCGTCCTTCGGGCGGTCGTTGCGTCCTGTCTCCACGTTCTGTATCGTCTCCACGATGTCGAGACCTTCCTCCACCTCGCCAAACACGGTGTACTGGTTGTCGAGGAATGGGGTGCCGCCTATGGTGGTGTATGCCTCTACCTGCTCGTCGGTGAACTTTGGTGCGCCTTTCTCGTTACATATCGCCTTAGTGGAGGCAATGAGGTCGTCTTGCAGCTCCTGCAGTCCCGCACGGTCACGGTTTCTGCGCAGCTCCATTATCTTTGCCTTGTTGTCAGCCACGAGCTGGTTGAAGACAGCCTGCTCCTGCTGCATTGCCAACTGACGCTCCATCTGCTTAAGCTCGGCAGCCTTGTAGGTCTTTCCCCAAACGATGTAGAACTGGCTTCCGCTGCTCTCACGCTTGGGGTTCACCTCGTCGCCCGTTCGTGCCGCACTCAGTGCCCCGCGCTTGTGGAACAGCTTTGGGAACACGAACTCTGCAGGAATAGTGTAGTCCGGACCACCCGTGCCGAGGTTCTTCCCAGCCGGTGCGCCCTTGCTGTCGGGGTCGCCACCCTGTATCATGAAGTCGCGTATTACGCGGTGGAAGAGCGTACCGTCGAAATAGCCTTCCTTAGCCAGTTTAACGAAGTTGTCACGATGTTTTGGTGTCTCGTCGTAGAGTCTCACCACGATGTCGCCCATCGAGGTCTTTATCCTGACTCTTGTCTGATTGTTCTCTTGATTCATTTTCTTTCCGATATTTGTTATTGTGTTGCAAAGGTAACTATTTTTTTTGGAACAAGACAACAAATGCAGAAAAAAGTGAAATTAACGGGTAACAAGTTAACCTTTGCCTCTTTTCATGCTTTTTATATTTTTAACCTTTCAGATAAAGGAGTTCGGGGTAAAATATATACCTTTGCTAAAAATAACACGAGAAATGAAATATTACGAAGTAAGATTTAGGATCGAGGGCGACGAGAGCGTGATGCAGGACGCACGCGACTTGCTCGCCGCACTTGCGGGAGAAACGGGATTCGAGACGTTTGAGGACACAGCGGAGGGACTCAACGGCTACGTCCAGACTGAGATGTTCGACGAGGGCGCGCTGAAAGAGGCAATAGCCGATTTCCCCTTCGAGGACACCAAGGTGACCTACGACGTGACAGAGGCGGAATACCGCGACTGGAACGAGCAATGGGAACAGGAGGGCTTTGAGCCAATAGTGGTTGACCAACGCTGCATAATACACGACGGTCGCCACCTGCCCACGACATGTGCCGATGGGACAATAGAGGTGGAGATAGACGCAAAGCTTGCTTTTGGCACTGGCACACACGAGACGACACGCATGATTGTACGCCAACTGCTCGACACCGACCTCAGCGGCAAGTCGCTTCTCGATTGCGGCTGCGGTACGGGCATTCTCGGCATTGTGGCGCTGCGCTGTGGGGCAAGCAAGGTTGTGGGCTACGACATTGACGAATGGAGTGCCGACAATGCCCGACACAATGCGGTCATCAACCGAGTTGACGACCGCTACACGTCGCTGCTCGGCGATGCCTCGGTGCTGCAAGGCGTTGACGAACTCTTCGATGTTGTGGTGGCAAACATCAACCGCAACATACTCCTAAACGACATGGAGGCATTTGTTGTCAAGATGAAGGAAGAGGCGACACTTGTTTTAAGTGGATTCTATGAAACTGATGTTAAAATATTGACCGACAAGGCAATATCACTCGGACTTAAACCCTTTGCGCAGCAGTCCGACGGCGATTGGACGATGCTTGTGTTCACTCTTCGCCGCCAATAGTGAGGCGCTTTAGGTCGTAGTAGCTACCATTGTAGATGTTGAAATCCACATAACCCTTAATTCCTGGCAGTCGCCCACAGTCGGTGTGCTGCCAGAATTTCCATTTACCCTTATATTCCACCTTGTCCACATAGTAGTGGGCTATCCAATAGGGATAGTCGTCGAACACGGGGTCGCTCAAGTATTTCATCTTGAACTTGTAGTAGGTGTAGATAATCGGTTTCGCATTGTATTTCTTCTCCACTATGCGAAGCCATGTCAGCACGCTCTCCTTGAACTCCTCGTCGGTTTGGTTCTTTGCCTTGTGCTCCACGTCGAGTACAGGAGGCAAGTCGCCAGGCTCCAATTTCACCTGTTTGAGGAAATGCTCCGCCTGTGCCCTTCCCGAGGAATAGACACTCCAGAAATGGTATGCTCCGCGTATGAATCCATACTCGCGTGCCTGATAGAAATTGTCGATAAAGTTCTCGTCAATCTTTGTAGCTCCCTCCGTTGCCTTTATCATGACGAAGCGCACGGGGCATTTCTCTATCATGCCATTGTTGCGCAGCCTCTCCCAGTCTATCACTCCCTGATAGTGGCTGATGTCGATGCCATGAATCTCATATCCCTCGGGATAGGAGATATCGCCATAGAGAGCGCGCCAGCGGAAGCCAAATGGTGAGACGAAGAAATAGTAGAAGAAAAAGACGTAGAGTGCCACAACCGCAAACCCTCCAAGCCACCAAGCCCATCCCGGCACTTTCTGCAACAGCCTAACCAGCACGCCCGGTTTCTTCCGACGTACAGGACTTGTGTATTTTCTTTTTCGTGGTGGGGTCATTTTATTTTAATGTGGAGTGTGGAGTGAGGAGAGAGGAGTGAGAAATGTGGAGTGTGGAGTGAGGAAAGAGGAGTGAGAAATGTGGAAAGTGGAGTGAGAAGAGTGGAGAGAGATTAGCGATAGCCAGTATTCTCTCTCCTCACTCCTCTCTCCTCACTCCTCATTCTAAACCTTACGCTTGCTCCAAAATCAGAGTCTTGGTTGGCTGGTCGCATACTTCGCTTGGACCGAAGTACTGGATTGGACCAGGATATACGAACTCTGTCTCGCGGGCCCACTTCGTGCGGTGAGCAACAAAGTACTTGTATGGCTTGCCGTCAAGCTCTACGAGGGCCTTGCGGATAACAGGCTTCATCTGACCGTTGCGCTTCTCCATGTTCATCATCATGGTGATTGGAATACCACCGGCAATCCACTCGTCAACAGGCTTTGATGTGTTCTTAACCGACGACATGTAGCCAGTCTTTCCGGCAGCAATGAGCATGGCTGCGTTGAAGCCGAGTGAGTAGCAGTAGTCTGCGTCGAAGTTCGATGGGGCTGCGCATCGTCCCTCGTAGCCGAAGAAGTGGTGCTGTGTGGAGAACTTGCCGCTATAGATGCCATCCTTCTTCCACTGTGCCAGCTTCTTGCCAACCATCTCAGCCAACAGCTGCTCAGTCTCGATGAGCGATACCTGTACGTTGCCGTGTGGGTCGCGCTCCAATGCGAGCTGGCGGGAAACAGACAGAGGCAGGCTCTTGAAGATGGCTGCGTTCTCGTCAGAGAGGTGCTTCAGCACATAGTCAATCTTCTTGTCGTCAGCCACCATGTCGAAGTCTGCCTGGTTGGCTGCGAGCATGTCGTTGAGCTCGGCGATGAGCTTCTTGATGGCAGGGATGAACTCGATGAGTCCCTCTGGTACGAGCACTACTCCATAGTTCATACCGCGTGTGGCACGGTCGGCAACGGCGTCGGCAATGTATGTCACCACGTCGTCGAGCGACTGGTTCTTTGCCTCCACCTCCTCACCGATGAGGGTGATGTTTGGACGTGTCTGCAGGGCGCACTCCAGTGTGACGTGCGATGCCGAGCGACCCATCAGCTTGATGAAGTGCCAGTATTTCTTTGCCGAGTTGCAGTCGCGCATGATGTTGCCGATAACCTCTGAATATACCTTTGTTGCGGTGTCGAAACCAAACGATGTCTCAATCTCAGAGTTCTTCAGGTCGCCGTCGATGGTCTTTGGACAACCAATCACCTGTACTCCTGCGCCGAT
This sequence comes from uncultured Prevotella sp., assembly GCA_945833995.1. Taxonomy (GTDB): domain Bacteria; phylum Bacteroidota; class Bacteroidia; order Bacteroidales; family Bacteroidaceae; genus Prevotella. Next base: position 8,231 of record CAMAGM010000041.1, on the reverse strand, counting down.
GGCCTTGTAGTACTCTGCCAATACGCAAGCGTTGGTGTTTGAGTCGTCGCCACCGATTATTACGAGAGCCTTTATGTCGAGGGCTTTGAGAATCTCAAGACCCTTGTCAAACTGCTCCTGCTTCTCCAGCTTCGTACGGCCAGAGCCGATGATGTCGAAACCACCGGTGTTGCGGTACTCGTCGATGATGTCGGCTGTCAGCTCCATATAGTTGTGGTCAACCAGTCCACCGGGACCAAGAATGAAACCGAAGAGGCGGTTCTCAGGGTTGAGCTTCTTGATACCGTCGAACAATCCCGAGATTACGTTGTGTCCACCAGGAGCCTGACCACCTGAGAGGATTACACCCACGTTGATGGCAACCGATGTTGGTTCGCCATCGGTAGGCTCAAACTTGAGATATGGCATACCATAAGTATTTGGGAAGAGCTTCTCCACCTCTTCCTGGTCTGCGACTGACTGTGTGGGCTCGCCCTCAACAGCCTTCAAAGCACCACGCAATGCCTTTGGCAATTTTGGCTGATAGGCAGCGCGGGCAATCTGCAATGCACTTTTTTCCATAAGTAGCAAATATATTTTAATTATTACAAATTTAACGTCTAACGCTTTTTCTTCTGCAAAAGTAACAATTTTCGTTGAAAAATAAGAAAGAAATCAAGCTAAAAACAACATTTTAATATTTTTTTGATGTGAAATCAACTCTATATCGAATATTTTGCTTAACTTTACGTCCAAATTTCAACATTGACGAACTTAAAAAAGAAAACTATGGCAAAAAGAAAAGATCTCAAAAGAGTCATAAACAACATCTGCACCGACCTTACTGCAGAGGTGGTGGCAGTGTCGCTCTACGATGCAAAACCTGCCGAGGGCAACGTGCTCGCCATCATCGACTCCATCATCAAGATGCGCAACAACTACATCCGCCGTATCTCACACGTGGAGCCAGGCGTTCCGGCAAGCAAATATTTCAATGACCTAATCGAGAGTTTCAACAACGACACCATAGAGGTGATCGACCAAATTAGCAACCTCAACTGATATAGCCTATGTGGAAATCTTTTTGTAGGTGGTTGTTATACACGCGCATGGGGTGGACTGCCGACGTGACGGAGCACCACCCCGACAAATACATCATCTGCTTGGCACCACACACCAGCAACTGGGACTTCATCATCGGACAACTCTACTCGGGGGCAGAGGACATAAAGTGCAACTTCCTCATGAAGAAAGAGTGGTTCTTCTGGCCTATGGGCTTGCTGATGCGACGTCTCGGAGGCATTCCCGTGTGGCGCTCCAAGCACACAAGCATGACCGACAACCTCGCAGAGACGGCGCGGCAGATGAAGTCGTTCCACCTCTGCGTCACACCGGAGGGAACGCGGTCTCCAAACCCCGACTGGAAACTGGGCTTCTATTTCATTGCGCTTAAAGCCAAGCTGCCCATACTGCTCTACGGAGCCGATTTTGCCACGCGCACCATCGTTTGCCACAAAACCATCATTCCAAATGGCGACGTGGAGGCACAGATGCGTGAGGTGAAAGACTATTTCAAAGACTTCAAGGGAAAGATTCCCGAGAATTTCGCACTATGAGACACATATATATAATAATGTGTATAGCCCTCTCCACACTTTCTGCCAAGGCGGAGGGACAAGGTGGGTTATGGGGACACATCGAACACGACGGAGAACCATGGGTGAGGAATGTCTCACTACCCTACCATCCTACAGAGGGACTGTACAACCGACACATCTCGCTTTGGGCAAGCCATGGCAGATACTACGATCAGAAGAAGGCAATATGGAAATGGCAACGTCCAAACCTCTTCTGCACCAACGAGGACCTATTCACACAAACCATAGTAGTGCCTTACCTCATACCGATGCTCGAAAACGCGGGAGCAGTGGTATTCACGCCACGCGAGCGCGACTGGCAGACCAACGAGGTGATAATCGACAACGACACACCACTGCAGGGCACGGCATACGTGGAGGCTGAGGCACGCGGCGACTGGACCACTACCGAGAAGGCAGGTTTCGCCTTCCACACGGGCAACTACCGCGACGGTGAGAACCCCTTTGAGGCAGGCACGGCAAGGCAAAGCAAGACAACACGCAGCAAGAAGCGCTACAACATCATTTCCTATCAGCCAAACTTTCCCGAGGCTGGTCGCTATGCCGTGTATGTAAGCTACCAGACAGTGAAGCGAAGCATCGACGACGCCACCTACACCGTGTGGCACAAGGGAGAGAAAACCACCTTCAAGGTGAACCAGCAGATGGGCGGTGGAACATGGGTCTATCTCGGCTCGTTCGACTTCGACAAAGGGTCGAGCGAGTTCAACCGCGTGGAACTCACCTCGCAGAGCCGACACCGCCGCGGAATGGTAACGGCGGATGCCGTGCGCTTTGGCGGAGGCATGGGCAACATAGAGCGGGACGGCACCACGAGCCACATGCCACGCTGCCTCGAAGGGGCACGCTACTACGCACAGTGGGCGGGAATGTCATACAACATCTACAGCACTAAAAACGGCGAGGACGACTACGGCGACGACATCAACGTGCGCTCGCTCATGACAAACTATCTCGGCGGAGGGTCGTGCTATATCCCCTCGCGCGAGGGACTCGGTGTGCCAATAGAGCTGTCGCTCGCCATACACAGCGATGCGGGCTACCGCACCGACAACACCTCGCTAATAGGCTCGCTCGGCATCTGCACCACACAGTTCAACGACGGAAGGCTCAACGCGGGCATCTCACGGCTCGCCTCGCGTGACCTCACGCAGACACTGCTCGACAACATGAAGCGCGACATCAGCGCGAAATATGGCTCTTGGGTGACACGCGGACTGCGCGACCAGAACTATTCCGAGACACGCCTGCCCGAGGTGCCAAGCGCGATAATAGAGACCCTCTCCCACCAGAACTTCAACGACATGCGTTTGGGACAGGACCCCAATTTCCGCTTCACCATGGCACGGTCGCTCTACAAGGGCATACTCAGGTTCGTTAGCCGACAGCACGGCGACGACTACACCGTGGCACCTCTCACGCCGACAGCCTTTTCCGTTAGCATCGACGACGAGGGCATGGCCACACTGCGATGGACACCTGTGGCTGACCCTCTCGAACCATCGGCGAAGCCCACGGGCTACGTCGTATATACCGCCACCGGCACTGCCGACTTCGACAACGGCACCGCCACAGGACGCAAGGCAGAGCACCGCATGCGCCTTGAGCCAGGGGTGCTCTACAGCTTTCGCGTGGCTGCCACCAACAAGGGCGGTTGCAGCTTCCCCTCTGAGGTGCTCTGCGCCCTCTACAACCCATTGTCGCGCCACAAGGTCATGATAGTAAACGGCTTCGACCGCCTCTCAGCACCTGCCGTGACAAACAGCGGCAACGTAAGGGGTTTTGACCTCGCTGCCGACGCGGGCATCACCTACGGAAAGACACTCGGATTCTGCGGACATCAGACCGACTTCAACGTAAAGACAGCTGGATTCACGGGACCCAACGGATGGGGCTATAGCGGCTCTGAGTTGGAGGGACGCATAGTGGCGGGCAACGACTTCAACTATGTGCGCACCCACTCCGAGGCCATACAGAAGACTGGCAGCTACTCCATAGTCAGTTGCTCTCGTCAGGCATTGGAAAATGGCAGTGCGTCGCTCTCGGGCTGCAGGGTGGCTGACGTGCTATTCGGAGTACAGACCTCGTCCAACGGCAGGCAGCCCAACTACAAGGTTTTCACGCCACAACTTGCCGAACAACTGAGGACCTTCGCACAGCGTGGCGGCTCGCTGCTCGTCAGCGGTGCCTTCGTGGCGAGCGACATGCAGAGCCTTGCCGACCAGCAATATCTGCGCGACGTGTTACGCTGTGAGTATGGCGGCACCTACCGCGACGTGTCGGACATCGTCAGCGGCATGGCTACAGAGCTGCGTTTCCACCACTCGCTCAACGCCAACCACTACGCTGCCACATCGCCCGACATCCTTGCCCCCATCGCCCCCGCGTTCGCCACCCTCGCCTACTCCAACGGTCAGGCGGCAGCAACGGCATATTCGGGCACCGACTACCGAGCCATCACCCTCGCCGTGCCATTCGAGTGCATCACCGAGCCGACAAAGCGCAACGCCATCATGCGTGGCTTCCTCGACTTCTTGGTGAGATAACTGAATGTTAAAGGAGTTAAGGACATTGGCTTTGCCCTTGGGCTGTACGTCAGTAGGGACTTTACATTTAGTGAGTCCAAATTTTGTAAAACAGAAAAAATAAAAAAGCAATATATAAATATGTATAAAATTCAGTCAAACCCAACAGGAACAAGAAGCATCGACATCAGCGAGAAGCATCTTGAGACAATAGAGAAATACCAACTCTTCCGTGGACTCATCGACAGCAACGGATTCGTAGATGAGCAGGTTCTCGACAAACTGAAGTTCAACATTAGGGCAATGCTCGAGACCGACACCCTGAAGGACAACGCACTACTCGACCTCTGCCTCGACGTCATCTACCACCAAAACATGAAGGCTTTCGGACTGCAACAGCTCGTGCTACTCTACATCAAGTGGATGGACGACAAGGAAGCTGAGGAGGGGAAGGAAACTGAGGAATGAAAGAATACCGACTTTCCGACTTCCTCCCCACAACGAGGAAAGAACTCGACATACGTGGCTGGGACACCGTTGACGTGATACTCTTCTCCGCCGACGCCTACGTTGACCACCCCTCCTTCGGAGCTGCCGTGATAGGCCGCACGCTCGAGGCGGCGGGCTACCGCGTGGCAATTGTGCCGCAACCCGACTGGCACGGCGACTTCCGCGACTTCAAGAAGCTTGGCAGACCACGCCTCTTCTTCGGTATCGCGCCAGGTTGCATGGACTCTATGGTGAACAAATACACCGCCAACCGCCGTCTGCGCTCCGAGGATGCCTACAGCCCCGACGGCCGTCACGACATGCGACCGGAATATCCCACCATCGTATATACTCAAATCCTCAAGCAGCTCTATCCCGACGTGCCGGTGGTGCTCGGTGGCATAGAGGCATCGATGCGACGCCTCACCCACTACGACTACTGGCAGGACAGGCTGCGTCCCTCCATTCTCTGCGACAGCCATGCCGACATGATAATCTACGGCATGGGCGAGAAACCCATAGTTGAGCTTTGCCAGCGCATGGACGACGGCATGGCGATGGCCGACATCAACGACATTCCGCAGACCGTCTATCTCGCGCCAAAGGCTGCCGTGGGGAGAACCGAGGGCGACATAGTGCTGCATAGCCACGAGACCTGCCTGAAGGACAAGCGTGCCGAGGCAGAGAACTACCGCCACATCGAGGAGGAGTCGAACAAGATGCACGCCTCGCGACTGCTGCAGGACGTGGGCAACCTTACGGTGGTGGTCAATCCCCCCTACCCTCCCATGACAACCGAGGAGCTCGACGCCACCTTCGACCTGCCCTACACCCGACTGCCCCACCCAAAATACAAAGGCAAGCGGATTCCTGCCTACGACATGATAAAATTCTCGGTCAACATCCACCGCGCATGCTTCGGCGGCTGCGCCTTCTGCACCATCTCAGCCCATCAGGGCAAGTTCATTGCCTGCCGCTCTAAGGAGAGCATTCTGCGCGAGGTGAAGGCAGTGGCGGAGATGCCTGACTTCAAGGGCAACCTCTCCGACCTCGGCGGACCGTCGGCAAACATGTATGGCATGGGCGGACGCAACAGGAAGGCATGCGAGAAGTGTGCGCGCCCAAGCTGCATACACCCGCAGATTTGCCCCAACCTCGACACCGACCACTCAAGGCTCATCGACATCTACCGTGCCGTGGATGCACTGCCCGAGATACGCCACAGCTACATAGGCAGCGGCGTGCGCTACGACCTGCTGCTCCACCGCTCAAAGGACGAGGCAACAAACCGCGCCGCTGCGGAATACACGCGCGAGCTGATAGAGCGCCATGTCAGCGGTCGCCTAAAGGTAGCTCCCGAGCATGTTGCCGACAGCGTGCTGAACCTCATGCGCAAGCCCTCGTTCCAGCAGTTCCGCGACTTCAAGCGACTGTTCGACCGCATCAATGCCGAGTGCCACCTTCGCCAGCAAATCATTCCCTACTTCATCAGCAGCCACCCCGGTTGCCGCGAGGAGGACATGGCTGAGCTGGCAGCCATCACGAAGAGCCTCGACTTCCACCTTGAGCAGGTGCAGGACTTCACGCCAACGCCAATGACCATCAGCACCGAGACGTGGTACACGGGCTACGATCCCTACACCCTACAGCCCGTCTTCAGTGCCCACACCCCCGACGAGAAGCTACGCCAACGCCAATACTTCTTCTGGTACAAGCCAGAGATGCGGCGCGACATAGAGCGCTCGCTGAGGGCAATAGGACGCACCGATTTAATAAAGAAACTATGGGGAGACTCCTACCATCATGAAAATAATAGAACAACAGACTATAGGGAAAGACCCAAAGAGAAAAAGCGAGGACATAATCGTCGCAACCGCTGACTTCATTGCCGTGATAGACGGCAGCACGAGCAAGACTCTGCGCCGCGTATGTTGGTGGATGTCGAATGGACGTTGCGCCGCGAAGACCGTGGCACGCTTCGTCCGCCACATGCCCGCCAACATCACCTCGGCGGAGTTTTGCCGTGGGGTGACGGCAGCCGTGGCACGAAAATACTCCAAGCGCCACCTCGACCTCTACGCCGCCCACCCCGAGGAGCGGCTGACGGCGTCGTGCATAGTCTATAGCCGTCTGCGCCGCGAGATATGGATGGTGGGCGACTGCCATTGTCTCGTTGGCGACAACTATTTCGACAATCCCAAGCCCTCGGAGCAACGCCTTGCCGAAAAGCGTGCCGAAGAGGCCCACCGCCTAATTGCGGAAGGAAAAGAGACAACAGAGTCGCTGCTTGCCCACGACACTGCACGCGATGCCATAATACCACTACTGATAGAGGAAATGCAGAATCAGAACAAGACCTACGCCGTTATCGACGGTTTCCCCATCCCCCGTCAGAAGGTGCGTGTCATTCCCCTCGATTTCAGTCCATGGACCATAGTCCTCGCCTCCGACGGCTATCCCTTCCTCCGCCCCACCCTACAAGAGTCGGAGCAAGCCCTTGCCGCCCAGCGCGAGGAAGACCCTTTAAACATAGGCAAGTTCAAGGCCACCAAAGCCTTCCACCCCCAAAACACCTCCTTCGACGACCGTTCATACATACGGTTCAGGGTATAAGAGTGAGGAGAGAGGAGTGAGGAGAGAGGAGAGAGGATTGAGGAGTGAGGAGTGAGATTACCGAAAGCCGCCGTGGGTAGGGACTTTACTTTATGTAAGTCCGTACGCCCAAAGGGCGTTTTGGCTACCTATAATGTTCCCCGATTTGTGGCGGAAAAGAACTATAATTTATAATTGACTTCGTCGAACTTCGTTTCTTTAATCCTTTAATTCGCAGCGCGATATTAGCCCTTACGGGCTGCGGACTTACATAAAGTAAAGTCCCTACTTTACCTTTGCAGATGAAACAATGCCTGCATCTTCTCCACTCTCAGCTTCATTCATAGCTGAGAGCGATTGGGACAAGTGACAGGAGAGTGTCCTGATTTTGGAAGGTTAATCCAAACTCCCTGTTCTTCTTCCACTAATCTGTCAAGTACAGTGACCTGTCCCTTGTACCACCGTCAAGAGCTTCATGAAGCAATTGCATTGGATACCCTCGTCGTTTGCACAAAGCCACATTCTTCTTGAAATTCTTAGTGATTTTGATATCGTATGCCATTATATTCCCAAATCCTTAAATAATTCTTCTTTACTGGAATATGACAATAGACGTCCTGTATTTACGTCTTCTCTCGCTTTTTCCAATTCTGTTTTCTTTCTTGTTGTAGATACAATACTTACACCATTTATAGCACCCAAAATCTTTTTCAAACTTGGGAGAATAGATGTGTCGCTAATATTTAATGTTAATGTCGTCATAATATCCTTTTCGTTGAACAATTACGCCGCAAATATACAAACTATTTTCCGTTCTACCAAACTTTTCCCCAACTTTCTGCCAAAACAAAAGGCAGCGACCGCTATTTGCCGCTGCCCATAAACCAATTCCAAACTATTCTGAGGGAGATACTAAGCGAACAGGACACTCACTGACCTGTCCCTTGTACCACCGGTTAAATTGTTAAACGATAACTGTTTTAATTGT
>CAMAGM010000040.1 GCA_945833995.1 uncultured Prevotella sp. | reverse complement strand
AGCACCTGACTCTTAATCAGGGTGTCCAGGGTTCGAGCCCCTGCAGGCGTACAAACCACAGCGTGATGGCAGCATCCCCCAGTGATGTTGTCATCATGTTTGTTTTAGGAACATACTTTTTTTGTTGTACCTTATTAAAATCAAGCACATATCAGAAAACAATGGACGACAATCAGAATAAAAATGCTTTCTCCATGATAGCAGACATTGAAGGCGACTTCTTCGAGATGTCGAATGACGAAATGCCTACGAATCTGCCACTTCTCGTCACACGCAATATGGTGATGTATCCGGGTGTCGTGACCCCAATAATCATCGCACGAGAATCGAGCAACAAACTCATACGCAAATGCGAGAAGAATCACGACCTCATTGCTGTTATACCACAGCTTGACCCGAATGTTGGGGCACCTTCGCGTATGGATGAGATTTTCTGCTTTGGTGTGTATGCGCGCGTAGTGAAATCGCTTGAGTTGCCAGGTGGCGGCGATACTGCCATACTGCAAGCCTTTGGTCGTCTGCAACTTATCGATATTTTGAAGACGAAGCCATATCTTGTTGCCAATGTAAAGCCTGCTCCAGAGATTCTTGACCACATGGGCGACCCAGAGTTCAAGACTGCCATTGAGGACATGAGGAAACGCACGTTGCAGTATATCCGCATCAACGAGGACATTCCAGACGAGGCAATGTTTGCCGTGAGCAACGTCAAGAACGACGTGATGACGATAAACTACCTCTGCACTAACCTACCATTCGACTTCAAGGAGAAGATGGAACTGTTGAAGGTGTCTGACGTGAAGGAACGCCTCTTTGGCCTTATGCGACTTATCGACCGCGACATGAAATTGCAGGAACTGAAGCAGAACATACGCGAGAAGACGCGCGACGACCTCGACGAGCAACAACGCAACTATTTCATACAGCAACAGATAAAGAATCTCCAGGCGGAGATCAATCAAGGTGAAACGACGTCACCGGAGCGCCAAGAGCTCATGGCAAAGGCAAAGAAAAAGGTGATGGGCGATGAGGTGTTCAATACATTTTTACAAGAGCTCGACAAACTCGACAAGCTCCATCCGCAAAGCCCCGAATTCAACGTGCAGCTTACCTATTTGCAGACTTTCGTGTCGCTGCCTTGGGGTGAGTTTACTGAGGACGACCACAACCTAAAACGTGCGCAACGTGTGCTCGACCGCGACCACTACGGCATGGACAAGGTGAAGGAACGCATACTCGAATATATTGCGGTGTTGAGCCTTCGAAGTGACCTAAAGTCACCTATCATTTGTCTCTATGGCCCTCCTGGGGTTGGCAAGACAAGTCTCGGAAAGAGCATTGCCAACTCGCTTCGTCGCAAATATGTCAGGATTTCCCTTGGCGGCGTTCACGACGAGGCAGAGATTCGCGGACATCGCCGTACCTATATCGGTGCCATGCCAGGCAGAATAATCAAGGGACTACAGAAGGCTAACTCGTCAAATCCCGTTTTCATTCTCGACGAGATTGACAAGGTGACGCAAAACAATGTCAATGGCGACCCTTCGTCGGCACTCCTTGAGGTTCTCGACCCAGAACAGAACAATGCTTTCCACGACAACTACCTTGACGTCGATTTCGACCTCTCGAAAGTGCTGTTCATTGCCACAGCCAACGACCTTACCACCATACCACGTCCCCTACTCGACCGTATGGAGATTATCGAGGTGTCTGGCTACATAACGGAGGAGAAATATGAGATAGCCAAGCGCCACCTCATACCTAAGCAGTTGGAAGCCACTGGGTTGAAAAAAAATGGCAAGGTCACGTTCACCAAGGCTGCCGTGGAGAAGATAATCGAGCAATACACCCGTGAGAGCGGAGTGCGCCAACTTGAGAAGCAGATTGACAAGGCACTGCGAAAGATTGCCTTCAGGTTTGCAAGCGAGGGCGTGATGCCGTTCGACAAGATCACACCGCAGGAGATAGAGTCGCTGCTCGGGAAACCGCCCTACTACCGCGACATCTACCAAGGCAACGACTACGCTGGCGTGGTCACTGGCTTGGCATGGACAAGCGTCGGTGGCGAGATACTGTTCATTGAGACGAGCCTTAGCAAGGGAAAGGGCGCGAAACTGACCTTGACGGGAAATCTCGGCGACGTGATGAAGGAGTCGGCTGTGCTGGCTCTCGAATATGTCAAGTCGCATGCCGACTCGCTCGCCATCGACAACCGCATATTCGAGAACTACAACATGCACATCCACGTTCCCGAAGGAGCCACGCCAAAGGACGGACCTTCGGCAGGCATAACCATAGCCACCTCCATAGCATCGGCACTCACGCAGCGCAAGGTTCGTGCCAACGTGGCTATGACGGGTGAGATAACACTCCGCGGCAAGGTGTTGCCCGTAGGTGGCATAAAGGAGAAAATCCTTGCCGCCAAGCGTGCGGGAATAACCGACATACTGCTCTGTAAGGAGAATAGGAAAGACATCGACGAGATTCCTGACATCTATCTGAAAGGAGTGTCGTTCCACTATGTCGAGAATGTGGATGAAGTGTGGGAATACGCACTCACCGACGAACTTGTGAGGAATCCACAAATCTTTGAGTTAGAAGAGGAAAACAACGATAAAAAGGAATAAGAATGAATTTTGAGCTCCAACATACCGACCCATGCTCCGATGCGCGAGCAGGACTTATCACCACTGCCCACGGACAGATAGAGACACCTATCTTCATGCCCGTAGGCACCTGCGGCAGCGTCAAGGGCGTACATTTCGCCGAGCTTCGTGAGCAAGTGAAGGCACAGATTATTCTCGGCAACACCTATCACCTCTACCTGCGTCCGGGGCTTGACATTCTGCGACAGGCAGGAGGACTCCACGGTTTCAACGGTTGGGAGCGTCCCATACTTACCGACTCCGGTGGCTTCCAGGTGTTTTCGCTCACAGGCATCAGGAAACTGCGTGAGGAAGGATGTGAGTTCAGGTCACACATTGATGGCTCAAAGCACATCTTCACACCAGAGAACGTGATGGAGACGCAGCGCGTCATTGGTGCCGACATCATAATGGCGTTCGACGAGTGTCCCCCAGGGCAGAGCGACTACCAATACGCCAAGAAGAGCCTGCTGATGACCCAGCGCTGGCTCGACCGCTGCATCAAGCGTTTCTCCGAGACTACCCCACTCTACGGCTACGAGCAGACACTGTTCCCAATAGTCCAGGGCTGCACCTTCAAGGACCTGCGTAGCGATGCTGCGAAATATGTGGCCGACAAGGGTGCCGACGGAAATGCCATTGGAGGCCTTGCCGTGGGAGAGCCTACCGAGGTGATGTATGAGATGATAGAGGTGGTCAATGCCATTCTTCCAAAGGACAAACCACGCTATCTCATGGGCGTGGGTACGCCGCAAAACCTGCTTGAGGCAATAGAGCGAGGTGTGGATATGTTCGACTGCGTGATGCCTACAAGAAACGGACGCAACGCCATGCTCTTCACCTATCAGGGCACGATGAACATGCGCAACAAGAAATGGGAGAATGACTTCTCGCCCATCGACCCTACGGGGTGCGACGTTGACCGCATCTACACCAAGGCATACCTCCACCACCTGTTCAAGGCTCAGGAGTTGCTTGCCTTGCAGATTGCCAGCATACACAACCTTGCCTTCTATCTGCGTCTTGTGGGCGATGCCCGAAAGCACATCATTGCGGGCGACTTCACACAGTGGAAACGCAGTGTAATAGAAGATTTAGGCAAACGAGTATAACCTTCAGTAACACCGTTAGTTATGAAGTACAAGAAAATAAGAAAACATCGACGCTACCTGCATTTCGCGAGAGGCACACGCCGAGTGTTCAGCAAACTGTTCGGTAGGCGCAGCATCATCGGACGCTGCCTCTACCCGATAGCTTGGCTGTTGTCGTTCCTCAATCCCTTCAGGTATATTAGGCGCATGGACCGCTACATCATAGCGAAATTCATCGGAACCTACATCTACTCCATCATTCTCATCATCTCGATCTCTATCGTGTTCGACGTAAATGAGAACCTGGCAAAGTTCACTACCAACCATGCCCCACTGCGCGCCATAGTATTCGACTACTATGCCAACTTCATCCCCTATTTCGCCAACCTCTTCAGCCCACTCTTCGTGTTCATTGCCGTCATATTCTTCACGTCGAAGTTGGCTGGCAACTCAGAGATAATAGCCATGTTGGCAAGCGGAATGAGTTTCAAGCGTCTGATGCGTCCGTACATGATTTCAGCCGCGCTGATCTCCATACTCAATTTCACCCTCGGAGCCTACGTCATACCTAAGGGTACGGTGATTCGCCACGAGTTTGAGTCGCTCTACAAGAACAACAAGAAAAACACGTCGGCCTCCAACGTGCAGCTACAGGTCGGACGTGGCATCATTGCCTACATACAGCAATACGACGACGTGACGAAGACTGGCTACGGCTTCTCCCTCGACAAGTTTGAGAACAAGAAACTTGTCAGCCACATGACAGCCAACGTGATCAAATACGACACCATATCCGACAGCCGCTACCAATGGCGTGCCGTCAACTACAAGATAAGGACACTAAAGGGAATGCGCGAGCAAATCACGTCGGGAACGGAGATTGACACGCTCATCATGATGGAGCCTATGGACCTCGTGTTCAGCAAGGGCCAGCAGGAGACATTCACCAGTCCCGAGCTGCTCCGCTACATCTCAAAGCAGAAAGACCGTGGCTCAAGCAATGTCGTACAGTATGAGGTGGAGTACCACAAGCGAATAGCGGCGTGTTTCGCGTCGTTCATCCTCACCATCATCGGTGCAAGCCTCTCGGCGCGCAAGCGCAAGGGCGGTATGGGACTTTACCTTGGCATCGGCCTTGCTCTGAGCTTCTCCTACATTCTACTGCAGACCATCAGCTCCACTTTCGCCATCAATGCCGACACTCCACCTATGCTTGCGGCATGGATTCCGAACATCTTGTATTTTGCCATCGCATATTATTGTTATAAGAAAGCTCCAAACTAATGAAATTTGAAGAAACATATCTCAACGACAACATCCTCGATGCACTCTACGACATGCACTTCGACGAGTGTACGCCTATTCAGGCAGGGTGCATACCGGAAATTCTCGACTATCGCGACGTGATAGGAATAGCACAGACGGGAACTGGCAAGACAGCCGCCTATCTGTTGCCCATTCTCAGCATGCTCGACGATGGCGGCTATCCGCAGGATGCCATCAACTGCATCATCATGTCGCCCACGCGTGAGCTGGCACAACAGATCGACCAGGCAATGCAAGGCTTCGGCTATTATCTTGAGGGAATCAGCAGCGTTGCCGTTTATGGAGGCAACGATGGCACACGCTACGACCAGGAGATGAAGAGCCTCAGACTTGGGGCTGACGTGGTCATCGCCACCCCCGGACGCCTGCTCAGCCACATCCGCATGGGCAATGTCGATCTCAGCCGAGTCAGTTTCTTCGTGCTCGACGAGGCAGACAGAATGCTCGACATGGGATTTAGCGACGACATCATGCAGATAGTGAAGGGATTGCCAAAAGACCGCCAGACTATAATGTTCTCCGCCACCATGCCCGAGAAAATCCAAGCGCTGGCAAAGACAATACTCACCGACCCCGTCGAGGTGAAGATTGCCGTCAGCAAGCCTGCCGAGAAAATCCATCAGATGGCATACGTTTGCCACGAGCCGCAGAAGCTTGGCATTATCAAGAATCTCTTCAAGGACAACAAGCTGCAACGTGTCATCCTCTTCTCTGGGAAGAAAGAGAAGGTGAAGGAAGTGGGAAGGCAACTCTCCATGATGGGGGTCAACTGCTGCCAGATGCATAGCGACCTCACACAGCAGGAGCGCGACGAGGTGATGCTGCAGTTCAAGGCAGGACAGAAGGACGTGCTCGTAGCCACCGACATAGTGGCTCGCGGCATCGACATCGACGACATACAGATGGTTATCAACTACGATGTGCCACGCGACTGCGAGGACTACGTCCACCGCATAGGACGCACGGCACGTGCCGACCGCGACGGCGAGGCCATCACCTTGGTCAACGAGGCCGACATGCACTCCTTTGGACAGATAGAGAAGTTCATCGAGCGTAGCATCGAGAAAATGCCATTGCCCGAGGAACTAGGCGAAGGACCCGAATACACACCCGAACGCCACAAGTCGCCACGCGGCAAGGGTCGCGGACGAGGCGCGAAAGGCAGGTATGCGGGCAAGCGTCAGGCACACAAACGGGGCAACAACCCGCAGGGAAAGACAAAAGGGAAGAAAAAAGCGACACAAAAGAAAGAAAAATCAGCGAATAATTTGTAGGTTTCGGAATTTTTAATTACCTTTGCACGTGATTTTCAGTTCGTGTTTCAACTAAGGCACATTGTCTTTTGGGTCTTCTGAAACACTCTCCCGAAAAACTCATATTTAGCAAAATCATATATACACCTTTTATATAGTATGTATAAGAAAGAAGAATTAGAATCAATGGACGACGCCCAGTTGCTGGGCATTGCTAACGAATTGGGTATTAAACTGTCACAGAACGACGAAAAGGAAACTGTGATATACGCCATTCTCGACAAGGCTGCCGAGGATACCGCAGCCACGGCTGAGGCACCCAAGCGTAAGAGGACAAGAATAGCAAAGAAAGACAAGGATAAGGTCTATACCGTAAAAGGCAAGGAAGGTGAGAACTTTGACGTGAGCAGGGGCATCCTCCCCGAAGTCAAGGAACAACAGCTCTTCAGCGATATTCCTACAGTGCAGGAAGAACTTCCCAAAGAGGAAGAGCCCGCTCCGGCAGCTCCGCCAAAGAAACGCGGACGCAAGTCGAAGGCTGAATTGGCTGCCATTGAGGCGGCAAAGCAGGCAGAAGCTGCTGCTGCCAATGCCCAGATGGAGATTGAGGGCGAGGTCGTGGTTGAGGAAGAGCCTACCACCGACGTGCCAACGCCGGTAGAGGAGGCTTCAGCCCAGCCTATCGCCGACGTTCCCGAAGCAAGCTACGACCGTAGTGCTGAGGAGGCTATGGGTGCCGAGATGGTGGAGCGTCTCAACGAGAGACTCAACCAAAACAACATCGCACCACAGCAGGAGCCACGCAATCTTCCCGAGGGCGTTTGGAGTGGCGACCCTTGCGACGGCACTGACTTCATCGTCGTTGTCGATTTGCCAATAGAGGACCGCGAGGCTATCCCACATCTTGACATGTTCGACCGTCCTACCACTCCACCAATGCCCCAGATGCAGATGCAGCCACAGGCACCGGTCAACGAGCCTGTCTATGAGAACTACGCATACGAGGAAGACTACGACTTCACCGACATCATCGAGGGCAATGGAGTGCTTGAGATAATCACCGACGGATATGGATTCCTCCGTTCAAGCGACTACAACTATCTCTCGTCGCCAGACGACATCTATGTCTCTCCACAGCAAATCAAGAAATACGGCCTGAAGACAGGCGACGTCGTCGATTGTCTCGTACGTCCGCCACACGATGGTGAGAAGTATTTCGCACTCAGCACGGTGCGCAAGATCAATGGCCGCCATCCACAGGAAGTGCGCGACCGCGTCTCTTTCGAGCATCTTACCCCACTCTTCCCTGACGAGAAGTTCAACCTCACGGGCGACCGTGCCACCACAAACCCAAGCACGCGCATCGTTGACCTCTTCTCTCCTATAGGCAAGGGTCAGCGCGCACTCATCGTGGCACAGCCAAAGACAGGTAAGACCATCCTAATGAAGGACATTGCCAACGCCATCGCTGCAAACCACCCTGAGGCTTATCTCATGATGCTGCTCATCGACGAGCGTCCAGAGGAGGTCACCGACATGAGCCGCACTGTCAATGCCGAGGTCATCGCCTCCACGTTCGACGAGCCAGCAGACCGCCACGTCAAGATTGCGGGCATCGTTCTTGAGAAGGCAAAGAGAATGGTTGAGTGCGGACACGACGTTGTCATTTTCCTCGACTCCATCACACGTCTCGCACGAGCTTACAACACCGTAAGCCCTGCCAGCGGCAAGGTGCTCACAGGTGGTGTGGATGCCAATGCGTTGCAGAAGCCAAAACGTTTCTTCGGTGCTGCGCGAAACATCGAGAACGGTGGCTCGCTCACCATCATCGCCACTGCGCTCATCGACACTGGCTCAAAGATGGATGAGGTAATCTTCGAGGAGTTCAAGGGTACGGGTAACATGGAGTTGCAGCTCGACCGCATGTTGAGCAACAAGCGCATCTTCCCTGCCGTCAACCTCATACAGTCGAGCACACGACGCGACGACCTGCTCCACGACGAGACAACGCTCAAGCGCATGTGGATATTGAGAAACTTCATCAGCGAGATGAACCCGATAGAGGCAATGAACACCGTACGCGACCGTCTGATAAAGACACGCAGCAACGAGGAGTTCCTGCTATCTATGAACGACTAAAAGACACCGACATAGACAAGACCCTGCTGCCATGCGCCGTAGGGTCTTATCCTTTATAACCCTATAACAATGCACAACGTCATTCTCGCCCTTGGCTCAAACATCACCGACAGGCAGCTTCAGCTCCAGAAAGCTTTGACACTATGCAAGGCATACGTCAGCATAGGACAGACCACTCCTGTCATAGAGACAGCCGCCATAGGTGTCACCGCCCCACCCTACGCCAACCAAATGGCAAGGGCTACCACGACACTAACGCTCGACGAGCTCACCGACAACCTCAAAGCCATCGAGCAACAGCTTGGACGCAAGCGCGGCGGCAATCTTGTTGCCATCGACATTGACATAATGCAGTATGACAATCAACGCCTACACCACAACGATTGGGACAGGCAATATATAAAAACTTTAATCACACATTTATGAAAACAAGACACTTCTTCCTCACGCTTGCAGCACTCGCTTTCTGCATCGTGGCTAAATCGCAAACCTTCGACGAATATTTCACCAACAACACCCTGCGCCTTGACTACATCTTCGCAGGCGACCGTAGCCACCAAGGCATCTATGTCGATGAACTGGTAAAGATAAACCATTGGTATGGACGACGCAAACGCCTCGACCAAGTGCCATTTGAGGGCAACGGACAAATCACCGTCACCGACTCACTCAGCGGACGCGTCATCTATCGCCACTCCTTCTCAACCCTCTTCCAGGAATGGCTCACAAGCGACGAGTCGAAGACCACTCCAAAGTCTTTCGAGAACGTCTTCCTCGTGCCGTTCCCCAAGAAGACCGTCAACATTAGGGTCGATCTCTTCGATTTCCATCGCAAGACATTCGCGTCCATGACACACACTGTGAACCCAGCCGACATTCTCATCCGCTACATCGACAAGCCCACCACGCCATACGTCACCCTGCAACAGGCAGCCGACACCACCAACTGCATACGCATCGCCTACGTTGCCGAAGGCTACACGAAAGACCAGATGGACGATTTCGTCAACGACTGCAAGGTGGCTTCCGAGGCGCTTTTCGAGCACGAGCCGTTCAAGACCATGCAGAGCTCGTTCAATCTCGTTGCCGTAGAGCTTGCCTCTGACCAGCAGGGAACCAGCACGCCTCACGAAGGAATTTGGAAAAAGACAGCCCTTGGCTCACATTACGACACGTTCTATAGCGAGCGCTATCTCACCACGCTCCACCTCAAGCGTCTGCACGACGCGCTTGCCGGCTCACCCTACGAGCACATCATAGTCCTCGTAAACACCGATCAGTATGGTGGCGGCGGCATCTACAACTCCTACAACCTCTCCTCTACCAAGGGACCGCTTTTCCGTCCTGTGGTAGTCCACGAGTTCGGTCACAGTTTCGGTGCCCTTGCCGACGAGTACGAGTATGCCGACACCGACCCGATGTATTTCCCCGACACCGAGCCATGGGAGCCCAACATCACCACCAAGGCAGACTTTAGCCTGAAGTGGCAAAACCTCATCGACGAGGGCAAGGCAGGACTCATCGAAGGCGGTGGCTACCAGAGCAAAGGCGTATGGCGCGGACTTCCCAACTGCCGTATGCGCACCAACGAGCACAAGGAGTTCTGTCCCGTCTGTCAGCAATCTCTCCAATACCTCATCGATTTCTATGTGAAATAGAATGAAGAGTGAAGAATTAAAAATTAAAAATTAAGAACAGAACTTTCCCACCCTTTCAAATGGCAGTGTGGGAAAGTTCTGTTAAGTAATTAGGACACTCACCTGTCCCACTGTCCCGATTAATCCGAAACAAATAGCAAATAATTTATACGCTTTTTGCCATTTTATGCCATAATTAACAAAACTTACAAAATACGGTTTTTGTTACATATATTTATAATTTCCCACCATTTCTTTTGCGATTACAATTAAATGTTGTATCTTTGTCCGCAAAATAATTCTATATGGACAATTCTGACCTATGAGACATCTTTTCATTATAGCTCTCGCACTGTTTTTCCTTTCATCATGCAACAATGGGGAAAGGACGAAAGTGGTGGTTTGCATTCCTGTTTATGGACAAAGCCTTGCGTTGGGTGAGGATGCAGAACTGATAACAGACATAGACAAACTTTCAGAACGAAGCAACGGCAGAATATTGTCAGAAGGATTAGGCAACAAGTTCGGATATTACGAGGACCAAGGCGTGAAGCAATGGGTAAAAAGGGTCATCGGATACAATAAACGGAGATTTGAGAACTCTGCCTACTCCATGGCAGAATCGTTGTCAGCCAACCTTGGCAATGACACCATCGTCTGCACTTTTGCTGGTGGAAGAGGAGGAACTGCCATATCTAATCTCGTTAAAGGGACATATCCTTATCAACGGTTTCTTGACAATATCAAGTGCTCGTATGAAGAAGCAGTCAGAAAAGGGTGGGAATTCTATGTGCCTGCTATCTGTTGGATGCAAGGTGAATCCGACATGTTTGACTATACGAGAGTGGACTACAAGCAAATGCTCAAACAATTCTCACTTGACATAAACAAAGACATAAAAGCCATTACAAGACAAGAGCAGGACGTGAGGATCATATGCTATCAAAGCTGTTGTCTTTCAATTTGTTGGAAATATAATCCTAACGATTACGACTGTTATGAGGCATCAATAGCGGAATCGCAAATGGAGCTTGTGCGAGACGATTCGTTGTTTGCGGCAGGCACACCTGTCTATCCCTTCAATTTCGTAAGGGAAAGACTGCACCTTGATGGTGAGGGACAACGCAGTGTGGGCAAACTCCATGCCCAAACGGCATTGGACATCATCAGGACAGGACATTCGGAGAGAGGTCTCTACCCTATCAACATCAGACCCATGGAAACTGATGTTATTGTAAGTTTCAATAAAAAAATCCAACTCGACACATGCCATGTGACGAAAGCAAACAACTATGGATTCTCCGTTATCACCCCACAAGGCAACGACATAGCAAAACAAGTGGCATTGATGGACAGTGCCGTGATCATATCCTGCACTCAATCAACAAATGGTTGCAGCGTAAGATATGGCGTCAACGGCACACAAGGCAAGACAGGACGGACATCAGGAGCAAGGGGAAACATAAAATCATCTGACAACAATGAAGACAAATCCGAATGGTGCTATATCTTCAGCCTATTGCTCGCCGATTGAGCTTAAAGCATGTGATGATTGATGGCATTTATGAAAGAAAAACAGGCAAAGGCTTGGAGGATTGGAAAATAATATGTAACTTTGCGGCAAAACAATCTGAACAAGAAAGATGGCATGGTATAGCAAATATCTATCAATATACGAGAAGCCTTTCAGCGAGGTGCCACAAGACATTATCGACCAAACGAGGGAAAGGCTGGCGGCGATGCAAAGCGACGCACCGTTGGTGTCGGTTGTGGTCATTGCCTACAACGAAGCCATGCGTCTGTCGTCGTGCCTGTGGTCGTTGAGCGAATTGAGGAGCTCATATCCGTTGGAGATAATCGGAGTGAACAACAACTCAACCGACGAGACAGAGAAAGTCTATCAGGCTTTCGGCGTGAGATACTACAACGAGCAGTGCAAGAGCCCCGGATTTGCAAGGCAATGCGGACTTGACAACTCAAGGGGCAAATACCATTTCTTCATCGATGCCGACACGTTCTATCCCCCACTCTACATCGACACCATGATGCGCAAACTGCAACAGCCAAACGTCTCATGCGTAGGCTCATTCTGGAGCTACTATCCCGACAACAACCACTCTGCCCTTGCCCTATGGCTCTTTGAGCTGATACGCGACACGTTCCTCTTCATTCAGCACTTCAAACGCCCTGAGCTCTGCATACGCGGAATGGTGTTTGCCTTCAACGCCGACTATGCACGAAAGGAAAAAATACGTACCGACATACGGCGCGGAGAGGATGGCTCGTTGGCACTCTCACTGAAGAAATACGGACGCATAGCTTTTGTACGCAACCGCAAGGCACGCCCCGTGACAGGATATGGCACACTGGGCAACGGCTCACTGCTTGGAAGCCTTGCCTTTAGAGCCAAAGTGCAACTGAAAGGCATCAGCCGCATCTTTTTCACTAAAGACAAATACGAGGATTCGGAAGACAACTTAATAAAACAATGAAATGTATGGGAAAGAGAAAATATGACTTTCTGATAGTTGGCGCAGGACTTTATGGCTCAATGATGGCATATAAGTTGTCGGAGCAAGGCAACAAGTGTCTCGTCATTGACCGAAGACCACATCTCGGAGGCAATCTTTACTGCGAGAACATAGAGGGTATAAACTTACACAAATATGGAGCCCACATATTCCATACATCAAACAAGCGGGTGTGGGACTTTGTAAATTCCATAGTGCCATTCAACCGCTACACCAACTCGCCTCTCGCAAAATACCACGGACGGCTCTTCAACCTCCCATTCAACATGAACACTTTTGCCCACATGTGGAACATCACCACCCCAGAAGAAGCCCGACGCATCATCGACGAGCAACGAAGGGAAGTGCTTGAAAAGCTGAATGGACGCGAGCCACAGAACCTTGAGGAGCAGGCACTGATGCTCGTGGGCAAGGACATTTACGAGACGCTGATAAAGGAATACACCGAGAAGCAATGGGGACGGCGATGCACCGAGCTGCCAGCCTTCATCATCAAGCGTCTGCCAATAAGGTTTGTATATGACAACAACTACTTCAACGACTCCTTTCAGGGCATACCTATCGGTGGCTACAACCTACTTATAGAAGGGCTATTAAAGCGCTGTGACACAGTCACTGGCATTGATTTCTTCAACATAAGCGAGAAATTGCCAACGGCAAACATCGGCAGGTGGAAGGAGTTGGCAGACAAGCTGGTGTTCACGGGAAAGATAGATGAGTTCTACGGCTACCGATACGGTAAGCTCGACTACCGAAGCCTTCGTTTTGAACACGACACTTACGACGTGCCAAACTATCAAGGCAACGCCGTGGTGAACTACACCAACCTGGAAGTTCCCTATACCCGAACCATCGAGCACAAGCATTTCGAGATGTTTGGCGACAAGGTATATGACATTCCAAAAACCGTAGTGACAAGGGAATACCCTCAGGAATGGCACGACGGCTTGGAGCCATACTATCCGGTGAACGACGACAAGAATTCCGCTCTCTATATCAAATACAAAGCATTGGCTGACCAAGAGCAAGACATAATCTTCGGCGGTCGCCTTGCCGAATACAAATATTACGATATGGCTCCGATAGTGGAAAAAATCCTATCATAAGTAACAATCAACAAACAAAATAAAAATTATGTACCCAATAGTTTCCATAATAATACCCATATATAACGTTGAGCAGTACGTTAGACAATGTTTAGAGTCGGTGATTGGTCAGACAATCGACCATTCACTTTTGGAGTGTATCGTTGTCAACGACTGCACTCCTGACAAGTCGATGGAGATTGTTGAGGAGATTGTTGAGAAATATAGAAACGAAGGAGGTTCGATGCAGTTTAAACTGTTGAGCCACGAGAAGAACAAAGGTCTGTCGGCAAGCAGGAATACTGGGATGAAGCACGCGACAGGAGAGTTTATCTTTTTTGTAGATTCAGACGACTATCTCTACCCTGACTCGCTGAAGATTCTGATGAACCATCATCTGCAAGAGCCGGATGCAGATTTGATAATGGGAAACCATTATGACGAGTTGAACAATGCGAATTTTTATACAATTAAAAATGCCGTAACTGTAAGATACATGAATCTTCTCTTCTTTGGCAAAACAAAAAAAAATTCGGCGTGGAACAGTCTTGTCAGCCGAAAGCTCCTCGTGGACAACAACATCGAGTTTGTCGAAGGAATATATTTTGAGGACAATGTCTTCAACTATCAGCTAATTCCACTCATCAAGTGTGCCATAATAGCACCCGAGGTGACTTATTTTTATAGAAAAAATCCTAAGGGAATAATGTTGGCTGCTCAAAAAGAAAAAGTAGAAAAGGTGGTTAACGACAATCTACAGATATTCGCTTTATTTTTGGAGAATCTTAAGGGAAGATGCTATGTAGGCAAAAGCATTGCAACACTTGACAAGAGTATTATTTTATATGATTACATATTTCGCAATACAAACAAAATTAGAGATTTAAACAGTGTCAATAATCGCTTTACTGCATTGCGTAATCAACTCTTGTTATCCCATCTCTATCATTTTAGAATCTTTTTGCTATTATTGTCAATGATGTTGGTGCCACCATTAAACAGACTGACAAAATGTAAAATCTTTAGACAGAACTATGTAAAAATTGTTCTTGTTTTTGGTTTATGTGCCATCGGTTGGGACAAAGTATTGTCAGTTTCAAACCTGATACATAATAAACTAAAACTAAATTAAACAGAAAAACAATGATACATATCGCATGCTGCTCAAACGAGAAGTTGGCTCCAATATTTGGAGTTGTCATGACATCAGTTGGCGTTAACGTCAAGTCAGACGATGTCATGATGTATTATCTGCACAATGGTTTGAAGGACAAAACCATTAAGAAATTGCGCCAAATAGCCGAAAGATACCACATAGGACTTGAACTGATGGAAATCAACTCTTCTCTGCTGAAGGATTGTCCGACGGACAAGAAAATACATTATGCCAACGTAATGATGTATGCGAGGTTGCTCTTGCCGTCAATGTTGCCAAACCTGGACAAGATCATATATTTGGATTGCGACCTCGTTGTCAATAGGGACTTGAAGGACTTGTGGGATTTCGACATCAATGGCGTAGCGTTAGCAATGGCTCCTGACCATTATTATAACGACAAGGCCACCTTACAACGATTAGGTATGAAGGACTGCTACTATCTTAATTCAGGAGTAATGGTAATGAATCTCGACTATTGTAGAAGGCATGATGTCCCGAAACGCATTATCAGCTTTATAGAGGAAAGAGGTGAGGAGTTGATTTTTTTCGACCAAGATGCGCTAAACGTAATACTACAGAAGGAAAGAGAAGTGTTACCTACAAAATACAACTGTTCACCTTTCCACTTTATAAAAATAATAGATAGTTTACCAATAGAATGGCGTAAAGCAATATATGACGCAAGGGAAAATCCCATCATATTCCACTATATGGGAAAAGCAAAGCCTTGGTTTTTGGGATGCTATGTGCCTGGCAAAGAACTATTCAAGAAATATCAACGACTCTCGGGTTGGAAACACCAAGTAATTAATAAACAAGTTCTCAAAAGGATTCTTTATACCATAATCCCAAAAATGAAGAAAAACAGTTGGGAAAACAAGACCTATATTAAGGGTTGGGAGAGCTATTATTCTGAAAAAAGAAATACGTTATAAATCCTATGATATCTATAATAATACCCGTTTTCAATGTTGAACAATACATTGAACAATGTTTAGAATCAATTGTTAGTCAAACAATTGACCACTCAATTATTGAGTGCATAATTGTCAACGATTGCACTCCAGACAACTCAATGGATTTAGTTAACCAACAGGTAAAAAAATGTCAGACAAAAAATGATAAAATTACATACAAAGTAATAAATCACAACTATAATATGGGGGTATCCACCTCAAGAAACGATGGTTTGGAAGCTGCAAAAGGAGAATTTGTGTTCTTTGTTGATGCTGACGACTATCTCTATCCTGACTGCCTAAAAACTCTTTATAACGCACATCTTAAATATAAAAACTCAGATTTGATTATTGGAAATGCATATAATGAGTCGTTGGATTCTTTAACGTTCAAGATAAAAGAATGTAAAGTCCTCAAAAATATGAATTATCTGTATGAAGGTAATATTGCTAATTATACAATATGGAACAAATTGATTAGACGTAATATTTTACAGAAGAATGTCATCAAGTTCAAAAGCGATGTCAGTATTTCTGAAGACGACCTTTTCAACTTTCAATTACACTCAGCTATAAATGAGGCAGTAATACTTCCACAGAAGACATATTTCTATAGAAAGAACGAAATGGGGCAAACTATTAAATATAAATACGCCAATGCCTCCAATACTCTAAACGGATACATAACCATACTTAGTATATACGAAAAAGAGTTAAAAGGTAAATGCTATTTAGGAAAGAGTTTTTTCTCATTCAATCTTTCTTCCAGAGCTATAGACTTCCTGAATAACAATAAGAATAACATTTCAGATGTTAAGTCACTTGAAAGACAGCTTAGAATGATTATTCGAGGCATATTAAAAAAACACATAATAAATATTCGTCCCATACTGTTTCTCATGACGATACTTGCTACAAAACCTTTTGAGTGGGTAATGAGAATGAGTTTTTATAGAAGATACTTTAATAAGATTTCCATGTTATTCTGGAAACCAGCAATGATGATGGATATTTTTCACGGCAACATGTTATAACTGAAAAATGAAGATACTGTTTCTCGTATATCACGGCTTTTCAGCTGAAAGCGGCATAAGCAAGAAGATTCACTATCAGGTGAAGGGATTGCGGCAGAATGGACATGAAGTCCATCTCTGTTACTACGATTTCGACCATGTGGGCAATCGTTGTCGCTTTGTTGACGACGATGTCATTGCCAACTATGGGAAGGGCAGCATGGCGGCATTACGTTCGAGAATAAACCTTGGTTGCATATACAACTATTGTGTGGAAAACGGCATAGAGCTTGTTTATGCACGAAGTTTCATGAATGCAAGCCCTTTGCTTGTCCGTCTTTTCGCACGGCTAAAAAAGGTTGGGATAAAAAGTGTGACTGAGATTCCGACCTACCCTTACGACCAAGAATTCAAGGGTTATCCACTTAAATACAAGATACCTCTCTATATCGACAAGGTTTTCCGAAAGTCGCTTGCTGCCAAGATGCAAGCCATCGTTACGTTCTCTAACGAAAAAACGATATTCGGCAAAAGGACGATATGCATAAGCAATGGCATCGACCTCGACAATATTCCTCTGCATAAACCACATAAACAGACGGACATTCATCTCATTGCTGTAGCAGAGATTCACTATTGGCATGGCTTCGACCGACTTGTTGCTGGCATGGGAGAATACTATAAGCAGAACCCTGAAGGACGTAAAGTGTATTTCCATTTAGTCGGTTGGGAGGACGACCGTGGGACAACAAGCAACGGTTATCTCACCATCGAGCAAAAGGCACAGAAATATGGCATTGGGAAATATGTCATTAACCACGGCAAACTCTTTGGCGAACAGCTTGACGTTGTTTTCAACCAATGCTCGTTTGCCATTGGAAGCCTTGGGCGACACAGAAGCGGCATCACGGACATAAAGACGTTGAAAAACCGTGAATATGCCGCACGCGGCATTGCGTTCATCTATTCCGAAAACGACAGCGACTTCGACGACAAGCCATACGTAATAAAGGCTCCTGCCGACGAGTCGCCGATAAACATAAAAATGATAATTGACTTTATCGATTCCCATCACTTCAACCCGTCAGAAATAAGAAAGACTGTGGAACATCTGTCGTGGAAGCAGCAAATGGAAGAAGTCATCCGAAACCTGTAAAACCATCAGTTATGAAGCTATCAATAATCATTCCGCTCTACAATTGCGAGAAATACATCAAGCAATGTCTCGACAGTATCTATGGCAAAAGTCACGACAACTACGATTACGAAGTCATTGTAGTTGACGACGGAAGTACCGATAAAGGCTTTTCCATAGTCACCAACTATTCATTAAACCATGAAAACATGAAAGTTGTCAAACAAGAGAACCAAGGTGTGGCTTGCGCTCGAAACAACGCCATCGCAAAAGCACAGGGCGACTACATCACGTTTGTCGATGCCGACGATTTGCTTGTCATTGGTGGGCTTGACTCACTGATGCAGATTGCCGTTGAAACAAAGGCTGACATTGTTAAGGGCGATCATGTTGAAGCGTCTGAAACTGTGGTGTGTGACGATTATTCCAATACGCAACGCACGCCTTCTTTTGATGTTATGACCGGCGAAGATGCAATAGTAAAAGTGACAAAACTAAAGGAAGGCTATTGCTGGGGCTATCTCATCTCACGGAAACTGATAACGGACAACAATTTGAGTTTTCCCGAAAAGGTTGCATTTATGGAGGATTGGGCTTTCATCACCCAGACAATCCTAAAGAGCAAGACATTTGTCAATGCCGACACCTTATTATATATATATAGGCGCAACTCTGCTTCATGTATGGCAAATGTAACGACGGAAAAAATGTTGCTTGGCTGTCAAGCCATTGACATTGTAGCAAACCTTGTCCAACAAACTTCGGGTGCTGTGAAGAAAAAACTTTCAGACAACGTTTGCGTCAACATAAACATTGTCTTGTGGTTCACCATTCATTACAATGAAATCTTCAGTCGAAGGAAAGGAATAATAAAAGCATTGTCAGAACTGTTGCAAAAGGTCGAAAAGCAATACATTCCGAGAAGTCTTCAACTGTTCCTACTGTTTCCCAACATGTATGTTATAACCAGGAATCGTTTGGCATCAAGGAAATACTAAGTCTTTCGACTGCAACCTCTTGATGTATTCCTCAATCTCACGTATCACCCCTGGATACTTGCTTGAGAACTTCCTTGCAAAGAGATATTCCGACTTGAGAAGTTCCTCTGCATCGCCGTCCTGCCAAGTATATGGCTCTCCTCGACGTTTTTGTTCGTCGGAAGCACGATTGAAGTCGATGAAACGCATACAGCTGTGAATACCGTCTTCAAGGTCAAAGATGCGGTTGCGTATTTCGGGATTGGAGATTAGTATGGAGTGCTTGTACATTTCGTCACCACATGTCGTGTGGGCAAATCGACGATTGATGAAGTCCTCCTGGTCGAGCAGATATTTTACGGCATCGCCCGTGAGCGACACCCAGTTGTGACCAGTGCGAAAAGTCAATTCGTTGCCTCTGTCCATGTGTAGGATGTCCTGTATCTTCAATGCCGCATGACGGACAATCTTTGCCAGCGTAACCTTCCATTTAGGCACAAACGGCGTGCGGTAGTTCCAGCGCATCAGGAAATAATAGCGTCTCCGTTTGCGCTCTATGTCCCCCTTGATGAAGTCGGTGAGCGTAAAGAAACCGATGAATTCCTTGCCCTCATGCTTGTCAAAGAAGTCATGAATATAGTCTTGGCTCTTGATGGGAAGGTCAACGCCTGAGAGTTTATGATAATACTGGTATGGGCCATGCTCGTAAGCCGTACGGAACAGGTGCATCTCGGAATGTATCTGACCCACATCTCCCCAACGCACGTCGTAGCGTTTCGGAGTAAGATACAGATTGGAGTATTTGGGCTGATACAGCTGTGGCAATTCCTTCACCTTGTTGTCTATGTGCAGGAAAATGTCGTTTCGTTCATCATCAATGAGTGAGAGCAGTGTGTTGAGCAGCTCCCATTCATTGTGCGCCATTATGAGGTATGCATGTCTGTTTGTTGCCATAGTAGTATTTGATTTCATTCTTTTTCTATTAATTTCCCTTCAGCCTCCAGTGCGTTCCAAATAGAATAGCGGGCTTCGGGAGCCATTTGTTCAATCTGGTTGTATAGGTTTCGGATTGAGGTGCG
Organism: uncultured Prevotella sp.; assembly: GCA_945833995.1. Taxonomy (GTDB): domain Bacteria; phylum Bacteroidota; class Bacteroidia; order Bacteroidales; family Bacteroidaceae; genus Prevotella. The sequence continues at coordinate 956 of CAMAGM010000040.1, read as the reverse complement.
ATGGGAATCGGTTTCGTAGGGGCAGAGCTTCACTTGCTTCTCATAGCCACTCATTTCGGCGTATGCCCTGATGTCCTTTTCCTCACAGAAACAGAGAGGACGGATGATGATCAGCGGCATCTTGCGCATCTTCAACACTACAGGCATTGTCGAGAAGTGTCCTTGGAAGATGGTATTCATCAGTGCCGTGTGTATGATGTCATCGTTATGGTGACCAAGGGCAATCTTGTTGCAGCCCAGCTCCTGTGCGAGGTTGAACATCTGCTTTCGCCTATGCCACGAACAGAGGAAACATTTTGGTTTGTGCGTCGGAATCGACTCGTCGAACGATGTTGTGACAATGTGAAGCCTCACGCCAAGATTCTCACAAAAACGGGAGAGATAGTCAGTGGAGGTCTCATATCTTACATTTGCCATGCGCACATGGATTGCCTCGACCGTGAACTTTGGTTTTATTATTCGGCTGCGTTTCGCCAACAGTTCGAGCAACAACAACGAATCCTTGCCGCCAGACAATCCGACAAGGATATGGTCGCCATCCTCTACCACGCCGAAGCGACCCATAGCCTTCTTAAAGGCTTTCGTCAAACGTTGCTCTACTTCCATCATTTCATAAACACGAGATACACGGCACAAATTATAAGGAAGAAAGCCAATATATGGTTCCAATGCAGGTTCTGCCCTTGAAACATGATGTTGGCAATAACAGCAAATACACCAAGACTGATGCACTCCTGTATAACCTTCAGCTGCACAAGATTGAAAGGTCCGCCATTGCCCATGAAACCAAGGCGGTTGGCTGGCACCTGACAGCAATACTCGAAGAAGGCAATGCCCCACGAAAACGCTATCACTCCGAGCAGAGGCCATTTGGCGGCAACGCCCGTCTCCTGTAGTTTAAGATGCCCATACCAAGCAAGTGTCATAAAGACATTGCTTAGTATGAGCAACATTAT
>CAMAGM010000039.1 GCA_945833995.1 uncultured Prevotella sp. | reverse complement strand
CTTTTTTCTTTCTCTCAAACCCTATAATGTATCTCTTGCGGTGAGATACAGATTTAAAGTTTATTTTGTTAAAAGTTAAACTTTACTTATGACGTAATTAGCTCTTTAAATGAGGGTTGAAGAATCACATAAGGCTCAAAAGTGTTAATGTTAACGTGATATTAACATATAACGAAATTGATACAGTTTTCTAATTGCAGCTTGGTGGCGATTTTGAGAGATCGGGGCTTAGAGAGGCATAATAAATGTTAATAAATGGATGGTGTCAGAATTTTTGAAAGCAAAAAAGGGATTAAACTTTGGTCTTAGCTTTATTTAACTGAATTATTGGCAAAAAATTATGGTTTATTAAGATAGTGGAGATTTGGGATAGTTAAGTGGAAGATTTGACGGTTTCCGTTTGGGATATTTAACTTTTGGAGGAAAATGGGCTCGAAGCTGACGCTCTGAGCATTGGGGCTTTAATTATAGATGATATGGTTATTGTTTTGGAGGGGAGTCGCGAGCAAAAGCAAAAATAACGAAGTATGGAAGTGGCTATTATCTGGGAAAGCATCATGCAGGTCAGAGGAGTATGGAAGGAAGGCTCTGGGGTGATGTTGTGGATAGGAACGTGGTGCGTTGGTAGCAGATAGAAATGTGATGTATTAGTGGCTAAAAGGAATAGTGAACCATGTTTTTAGTTAATAATAATTAAAAGACAAGGGTGTTTGGTGAATTTATTTGGACATATATAATAATATGTGTATATTTGCAACCTCTCAAAAACTCTAATATGTATGCACAAAGCGGGATTTGTTAATATCGTAGGCAACCCGAACGTAGGAAAGTCAACGCTGATGAACCAACTGGTAGGCGAACGCATAAGCATAGCCACATTCAAAGCGCAGACAACACGTCACAGGATAATGGGTATCGTGAACAGGGACGACATGCAAATTGTTTTCTCGGATACTCCAGGGGTGCTTAAACCAAACTACAAGCTGCAGGAATCGATGCTGGCGTTCTCGGAGTCGGCGTTGACAGATGCGGATGTACTGTTGTATGTGACAGACGTCGTTGAGAATCCGGAGAAAAACCTGGATTTCTTGGAGAAGGTAGGTCGTATGACGGTGCCTGTAATACTGTTGATAAACAAGATTGACGAGAGTGACCAAAAGCGACTTGGCGATATCGTTGAGAAATGGCATTCGCTATTGCCGAAGGCTGAGATACTGCCTATATCGGCAAAGAACAAGTTTGGCATTGACATGCTGCTTAAACGAATTTATGAACTATTGCCAGAGTGTCCACCTTACTTTGACAAGGACCAGCTGACTGACAAGCCTGCTCGCTTTTTTGTGAGCGAGATTGTCAGGGAGAAAATCCTACTCTATTATGACAAGGAGATTCCCTACTCAGTTGAGGTTCGTGTTGAGAGTTTCAAGGAGGAGGCGAAGGTGATAAGGATTAGTGCTGTGATTTACGTAGAACGTGACTCGCAGAAGGGAATAATTATCGGTCATCAGGGCTACGCTTTAAAGAAAGTATCGACTGAGAGCCGGAAGGCTTTGGAGAAGTTCTTCGGCAAATCGGTTTACCTTGAGGTGTTTGTGAAAGTGGATAAAGACTGGCGGAACTCTGCGAAAGAGCTAGACAGTTTTGGCTACAACCCTGACTGACAATAGGATTGTGTCCTAAATTGAGGAATGAAAAGCCATGCTAAGGACTATGGCTAATGAAAGAAGTGAAAAGAAAACAATTGGTATAACGATTTGAAAAACAAGAAGACTATAGATGGCAAATTTAGTAGCTATAGTTGGACGACCCAACGTGGGAAAGTCCACGCTCTTCAACAGACTGACAAAATCGCGCCAAGCGATTGTCAGTGATGAGGCTGGTACGACTCGCGACAGGCAATATGGCAAGTGCGAGTGGAGCGGTCGTGAGTTTTCTGTGGTTGACACAGGAGGTTGGGTTGTAAACTCAGACGACATCTTTGAGGAAGAAATCAGAAAGCAGGTAATCATTGCTACGGAAGAGGCCGACCTTGTGCTTTTTCTTGTTGATGTGATTAACGGTCTTACAGACTGGGACGAAGACGTTGCCCAGATTCTAAGACGCACGAAGCTTCCAGTCATCCTTGTTGCCAACAAGACTGACAACAACAACCAGCAGTACTATGCCGCCGAGTTCTACAAGTTGGGACTTGGTGACCCCTATTGCATAAGTGCCGCGACGGGAAGCGGTACGGGTGACTTGCTCGATGAGGTCCTCAAACGACTGAAGAAAGACACAGGAGAAATATTGGAAGAAGGAATACCACGTTTTGCCGTCGTCGGTCGCCCTAACGCAGGTAAGAGCAGCATTATAAATGCTTTTATCGGCGAGGACCGCAATATCGTAACAGAGATTGCCGGCACGACCCGCGACAGTATCTATACGAGGTATGACAAGTTTGGCTTTGACTTCTACCTTGTTGACACGGCTGGAATCAGAAGGAAGAACAAGGTTACGGAAGACTTGGAGTTCTATTCCGTCATGCGCTCAATACGTGCCATAGAGAACAGTGACGTCTGCATCCTTATGCTTGACGCTACCCGTGGCATTGAGGCTCAGGACATGAACATCTTCCAACTGATACAGAAGAACAACAAGAGCCTTGTGGTAGTAGTGAACAAATGGGATCTTGTGGAGGACAAGACTCAGAAGGTGATAGACACCTTTGAGGATGCCATCCGCAAGAGAATGGCACCGTTTACCGATTTCCCTATCATCTTTGCCTCGGCACTTACGAAGCAAAGAATATATAAGGTGTTGGAAACAGCCAAGGACGTTTATCTGCACCGCACGGCAAAGATAGGAACGACAAAGCTCAACGAGACCATGCTTCCTCTAATTGAGGCTTATCCGCCTCCATCAATCAAGGGCAAGTATATCAAGATCAAGTATTGCTCTCAGGTGCCTAATACCCAGATACCCTCGTTTGTGTTCTATGCCAATCTGCCGCAGTATGTCAAGGAGCCATACAAACGCTTTTTGGAGAACAAGATTAGGGAGAATTGGAATTTGTCGGGAACTCCCGTTAACATTTTCATTAGGCAGAAATAAAGCATCTGTGGTGGCAGGAATGCCGCCTACGGGTTATGCAACGTGTATTATTGTACGAAAGAAACAGCTTTGAAAAGGATTTTGATTTTGGGGGCAGCCTTTGGCATTATTGCCATGGGCTGCTCTGATAATAAAGAGAGGGATTTTGCCGCCGAGGCGGCGAAGGCCTACTATGACAGCCTTATGACTGGCGGTTATGGCTATTATGTTGACGGTTTTTCCAACAGCGACAGCATTCCATCCTCCTATCGTGAGCAACTGTTGGTGAATGCCAAACAGTATGCCCATAAGATCAAGGAGGCTCGCCAAGGTGTGGGTGAAGTAAGGATTGTTGGCTCAAGACGCGACTCGCTGACAAAGATTACGGATGTATTTCTCATGCTTTGCTTTGGCGACAGTGTGAATGAGGAGATTGTGGTGCCAATGGTTGAGAGAGACGGGATTTGGTATATGAAATAAAGCCCCATCTGTATGAAGGGGCTTTTAAGCTTTTTAGGGGATTTTTTCGGGAGACTCGCAGCTGACGCTGCGAACACCGGGGCTGGGGATGCGATGGTGTTATTCCTTTATTATGCTCTGCCGCATCTTCTTGAGAAGGTCGCTGGCAAAGATGAAATCTGTGAGGAGCTTGTTCTTCGAGGTCATGATGTCCTTGCTCTCACCTCTCCATTCAAGATTTCCCTGATGAATGAATATTATCGACTCTCCAATGCCCATCACAGAGTTCATATCGTGGGTATTGATGATAGTCGTCATGTCGTATTCGTGCGTTATGCTATGCAGGAGTTCGTCAATCACGAGTGAAGTCTTTGGGTCAAGACCTGAGTTTGGCTCGTCGCAGAAGAGATATTTCGGATTGAGGGCAATGGCGCGCGCTATCGCCACACGTTTCTGCATACCCCCAGAGATTTCCCCTGGGAATTTCGTCTCAGCATCAACCAGATTCACACGGTCGAGACACGACTGTGCCCTACGCACGCGCTCACGATAGTTCATAGACGAAAACATATCGAGTGGGAACATCACATTCTCCAGCACTGTCATTGAGTCGAACAGGGCAGCCGACTGGAATATCATTCCCATCTCACGTCTAAGGAGAATTTTCTCGTGTTTTGACATAGACACGAAATCGCGACCGTCGTATAGCACCTCTCCCGATGTGGGGTCAAGAAGTCCGACAAGGTTTTTCATCAATACGGTTTTACCTGAGCCACTCTGGCCGATGATGAGATTGGTCTTGCCATTCTCAAAGGTTGCCGAGATGTTCTTGAGCACCTCCTTGTCCTCAAACGCCTTATATAAGTTTTTTATTTCAATCATTTTTTCTTGAAGTTAAGAAGTTAAAGCCATAGTCCTCCCGCTTGATTAATAACGACCACCTATGCGCTAAGCAATTGCGTCAGGAAAACGTCGCTGCAAAGAATCAATACCGACGAGCAAACCACAGCATCAGTACTTGCCTTACCCACATTCACCGAGCCACCCTCTACGGTATAGCCGAAATATGAGGGGACACTGGAAATGATGAAAGCGAAGAACAAGCTCTTGATGATACTCATCCAGACAAACCACGCATTGAAGGCATGTTGGAGTCCGGCGGTAAGGTCGTCAGGCGACAACACATGCCCGATATATGCCGTGGCGTATGCTCCCAAGATGCCCGTGGCAGAACTGAAAATGACCAGAAATGGCATGATCGTAATCAGTCCAAGCACTTTCGGGAGAATGAGATAACAGGCCGAGTTTACTCCCATAATATCGAGTGCGTCAATTTGTTGCGTCACACGCATGGTGCCAATCTCCGACGCTATGTTGGAGCCTACCTTGCCCGCGAGTATCAGACACATGATGGACGAGGAGAATTCGAGGAGCATTATCTCTCGCGTGGTGTAGCCAGTAACCCACCGCGGCATCCATGGGCTTTGGATGTTCAATTTCATCTGAATACAGATTACGGCACCAATAAAGAACGATATGAGCAACACTATGCCAATGGAGTTGACACCAAGTTGTGCCATTTCCTTGACATACTCCTTCATGAACATTCTCATACGCTCTGGGCGTTGGAATGTGCGTCCCATGAGAATCAGGTAACGCCCAAGTGTATTAAGCCATTTTTCTATTAGCATAATTATTATTTTTAGAGGTGAGGGGTGAGAGGTGAGGGGTGAGAGATTTGCCCAGCCTCTTTACCTCGCAATTTTGGTGCAAAATTATAGAAAAGATATGAGAAACTGGCATTCTTGCGTAAGTTTTTAGTTTTATTATTGAAAATAATATATAAATTTGGCGATAAAGGTACGATAGATGGAAAAAAAACAGTAACTTTGCGCCAAAATTACAACAAACGACATGGACGAGAACATAAATAATGAGACCCACATGGTGCTCCGCACTGAGGGTTTGGTGAAACGCTACGGCAAGCGCACTGTTGTTAACGATGTCTCGATAGACGTTAAACAAGGAGAGATTGTGGGCTTGTTGGGTCCTAACGGTGCTGGAAAGACAACGTCGTTCTATATGACGACAGGCTTGATAGTGCCCAATGCCGGACACATCTATCTTGACGACCTCGACATAACGAAGTTCCCCGTATATAAACGAGCACGTGCCGGAATAGGATATCTGGCCCAGGAGGCGAGCGTGTTCCGCAAGATGAGCGTGGAGGACAACATCATGTCGGTGCTTGAAATGACCGGCAAACCTCGTGACTACCAGAAGGAAAAGTTGGAGAGCCTTATAAAGGAATTCCGCTTGCAGAAGGTGCGCAAGAACAAGGGCGACCAACTGTCGGGAGGCGAGCGCCGAAGGACAGAGATAGCGCGTTGCCTTGCCATCGACCCAAAATTCATCATGCTCGATGAACCCTTTGCCGGTGTTGACCCAATCGCCGTAGAGGACATCCAACAGATTGTGTGGAAACTCAAGGACAGGAACATTGGAATCCTTATCACCGACCACAACGTGCAGGAGACGCTGAGCATCACCGACCGTGCCTATCTGCTGTTCGAGGGAAAGATACTGTTCCAAGGCAGCCCAGAGGAGCTGGCAGAAAACAAGATCGTACGCGAAAAATACCTCAGTAACAGTTTCGTACTCCGCAAGAAGGATTTCCAACTCATGGAGGAAGAGCGCAAGGCAAAGGAGAAAGAGGAACTTTAAAGTTAAAAAAAATAAAAAAGTTGGTTGTTACACCTTTTATATGTAACTTTGCAGCCCAAAACTGGATTATAACAAATATAAAGATAAAAACAAGATGAATATTTCATTCGAAACCCCCGACAAAGTCAGTGGAGTATTGACACTGACCATCGAGAAGGAAGACTACCAGGGTGACGTAGAGAAGACCCTGAAGGATTATCGCAAGAAGGCAAACATACCGGGATTCCGCGTAGGACAGGCTCCTATGGGACTCATCAAGCGTCAGTTTGGCGCTTCGGTGAAGGCTGACGCCATCAACAAGATAATTGGCAACAAACTGAATGGTTATATCACTGAGAACAAGATTGAGATGTTGGGCGAGCCACTTCCCAACGAGAAGCAGGAGCCACAGGACCTTGAGACTGATGGCCCATTCACTTTCATCTTCGACATCGCAGTAGCCCCTGAGTTCAACATTGAGCTTACTGGAGACGACACCATCGACTACTATGACATCGACGTTGACGACAAGCTTGTCTCACAGCAGGTTGAGATGTTCCAGTCGCGCGCAGGCCACTACGACAAGGTGGAGGAGTATGACGGCACACAGAACGACATGCTTAAGGGCGACCTCCGTGAGCTCGACGCTGACGGCAATGCCAAGGAGGACGGCATAGTTGTTGAGGCAGCAGTCCTGATGCCAGAATACATCAAGGTTGAGGACCAGCGCAAGCTGTTCGACGGAGCCAAACTTGGCAGCGTCATCACCTTCAACCCCAAGAAGGCATATCCAGAGAGCAACACCGAGATAAAGTCACTGCTGAAGATTGACGACGCCAAGGCAGCAGAGCTGACTTCCGATTTCACATTCCTCGTGACGGAAATCTCACGCTACGTCAAGGCTGAGGTAAACCAGGAGCTGTTCGACCAGATTTATGGCAAGGACAATGTTAAGGACGAGGCCGATTTCCGTCAGAAGATACAGGAGGGCATCAAGGCACAGCTTGTCAACGACACCGACTACAAGTTTATGCTCGATGTCCGCGCATACGCAGAGAACAAGGTTGGCGAGCTGACATTCCCCGACGCGTTGCTGAAGCGCATAATGCTTAACAACAACAAGGATAAGGGCGAGGACTTTGTCAATGAGCACTACGACGCAAGCATTAAGGAGCTGAAGTGGAGCCTCATCAAGAACCAGCTTGTAAAGGCTGCCGAGATAAAGATTGAGGACGCTGACGTGAAGGAAGTGGCAAAGGAGGCTGCACGCGTACAGTTTGCCCAGTATGGCATGACAAACGTGCCAGAGGAGTATCTTGAGAAGTATGCCAACGACATGCTTAAGGACAACAAGTACATTGACAATCTCGTTGAGCGCGCCATCGACGTCAAGTTGTCGGATTCTCTGAAGAAAGTTGTTAAATTGAACAAAAAAACAGTGTCTTTGGAGGATTTCAACAAGATGATGCAAGAAAAATAAGGTTTTTTTGAAAAAAATCCTCTAATAATATAGAGGTTATCGACTTTTTTTATTAACTTTGTTCCACGAACAAGTATAAGAGGGTCGATAACCTCTATTTTTTTACTCAAAGCATAGAAAAAACAAAGATAAAAAATGAACGATTTTAGAAAATACGCTACGAAGCATCTTGGCATCAATGGCTTGGTGCTCGACGAAGTGGTGAGCTCACAGGCTCAGTATCTGAACCCATACATTCTTGAGGAACGTCAGCTGAACGTTACCCAGATGGACGTGTTCTCCCGCCTTATGATGGACCGAATCATTTTTCTCGGCACACAGATTGACGACTACACCGCCAACACGCTTCAGGCGCAGTTGCTCTATCTTGACTCAGTAGATCCGGGAAAGGACATCTCCATATACATCAACTCCCCCGGCGGTAGCGTCACTGCGGGATTGGGCATCTACGACACCATGCAGTTCATCTCAAGCGATGTGGCAACTATCTGTACCGGCATGGCGGCATCAATGGCAGCCGTTCTGCTCGTATCAGGAACCGAGGGCAAGCGCTCGGCACTTACCCACAGCCGCGTGATGATCCACCAGCCTCTTGGCGGTGTCCAGGGACAGGCTTCAGACATCGAGATTGAGGCAAAGGAGATCATGAAGTTCAAGAAAGAACTCTATACCATCATCTCCGAGCACTCCCACACTCCATACGAGAAGGTGTGGAAGGACTCCGACCGCAACTATTGGATGACGGCAGACGAGGCTAAGGAATATGGCATGATTGACAGCGTGCTGAAGAGAAAGCCAAGCGACAATGAAGAATAAGGGAAATAGGAGTTAAGAAGTTTAGACAAAAGCGTAACACATATATAATGAAGAAATGTAGTTTTTGTGGAAAGTCAGAGAGTCAGACACAGCTTCTCGTGACAGGTCTCAACGGTTGCATCTGCGAGACCTGTATAACGCAGGCTTACACTATCTTGGAATCGTCAAACCTTTACGCCAAGGACAAGAAAGACAATGGCAAGAATTCCAAGGCAAAGCGCGTGCCCAAACCTATGAAGATAAAGGAATATCTCGACGAGTACATAATAGGTCAGGACGAGGCGAAACGCTGTCTTGCCGTTGCTGTCTATAACCACTACAAGCGCCTGCAGCAGCCTGAGGACGACAGTGGGGTAGAGATAGAGAAGAGCAATATAATAATGGTGGGAAGCACCGGTACGGGAAAGACCCTTCTTGCCCGCACCATAGCAAAGATGCTCGACGTGCCGTTCACCATTGTTGATGCCACGGTGTTCACCGAGGCGGGCTATGTTGGTGAGGACGTGGAGAGCATTCTCTCCCGACTGCTCCAAGTTGCCGACTACAATGTGGAGGCTGCACAGCAGGGCATTGTCTTCATCGACGAGATTGACAAGATTGCACGCAAGGGCGACAACCCCTCTATCACCCGCGACGTAAGTGGCGAGGGTGTCCAGCAGGGACTTTTGAAGCTGTTGGAGGGCACTATGGTGAACGTACCGCCTAAGGGAGGCAGGAAGCACCCCGACCAGGACTACATCCATGTGGATACGCGCAACATCCTCTTCATCTGTGGCGGTGCCTTCGATGGCATTGAGGTGAAGATAGCACAGCGCATGAACACCCACACCGTAGGCTACAACTCTGTGCAGAACGTCAGGAAAATTGACAAGAACGACATTATGAAATATGTCCTTCCACAGGACTTAAAATCTTTCGGACTCATACCTGAGATTATCGGCCGTATGCCTGTCCTCACATACCTTAACCCATTGGACAAGGCAGCGCTCACACGAATTCTCACCGAGCCAAAGAACTCCATCGTGAAACAGTATAAGAAACTGTTTGAGATGGACGGCATTGAGCTCTCCTTCAGCGACGACGCGCTCTCGCTCATAGTCGATAAGGCTGTGGAGTACAAACTCGGTGCCCGTGGTCTCCGCTCCATCGTGGAGAGCATCATGAACGACGCCATGTTCGAGTTGCCTTCCAAGAGGGTGAAGAAGTTCGAGGTAACAGCCGATTATGCGAGGAAACAGCTCGAAAGGTCACATTTCCAAAAGGCGGGATGACAGTGCCCGTCTTCCATTGGACTTACTACCACAATGAATAAAAAACAACATAGGATATGAATCTAACCGCAGAACTGAAGAAATATTTTGGCTTTGACAAATTTAAAGGCGACCAGGAAGCGATAGTGCAGAACGTGCTCGACGGCAAGGACACATTCGTCCTCATGCCCACGGGTGGCGGTAAGTCGCTTTGCTACCAGCTGCCCTCACTGCTGATGGAGGGCACGGCAATAGTCATCTCCCCACTCATCGCGCTGATGAAGAACCAGGTCGATTTCATGAATGGTCTCAGCGAGGAGGAAGGCGTGGCACATTGTCTTAACTCTTCGCTAAACAAAGCCACCATCGACCGTGTTAAGAAAGACATCGTCAGCGGACGTACCAAGCTGCTGTATGTGGCTCCCGAGTCGCTGACGAAGGAGGACAATGTCGAGTTCCTCAAGTCGGTGAAAATCTCGTTCTATGCGGTAGATGAGGCTCACTGCATTTCCGAGTGGGGACACGACTTCCGTCCGGAATACCGACGTATTCGTCCCATTGTCAACGAGATAGGCGATGCCCCTGTCATTGCCCTTACGGCAACTGCCACCGACAAGGTACGCACCGACATCAAGAAGAACCTTGGCATCGTTGACGCAACGGAGTTCAAGAGCTCGTTCAACCGCCCCAACCTCTATTATGAGATACGCGCCAAGACGAAGGACGTTGACAAGGACATCATAAAGTTCATCCGCCAGCATCCAGGCAAGAGCGGCATCATCTACTGCCTGTCAAGAAAAAAGGTAGAGGAACTCGCTGCCGTCCTGAGGGCAAACGACATCAAGGCCTCGGCATACCATGCAGGCCTCGACTCCAACACCCGTTCAGAGACCCAGGACGATTTCCTTATGGAACGCATCGACGTGATAGTTGCCACCATTGCCTTTGGCATGGGCATCGACAAGCCCGACGTGCGCTTTGTCATCCACTACGATATTCCCAAGAGCCTCGAAGGCTACTATCAGGAGACCGGACGCGCCGGACGCGACGGTGGCGAGGGAATGTGCATTGCTTTCTATAGCTATAAGGACTTGCAGAAGCTCGACAAGTTCATGGAGGGTAAGCCTGTGGCTGAGCAGGACATCGGGCGCCAGCTGTTGCAGGAGACAGCGGCATACGCCGAGACCTCCGTTTGCCGACGCAAGATGCTGCTGCACTACTTCGGCGAACAATACACCAAGGACAACTGCGGCAACTGCGACAACTGTCTGCATCCACGCAAGAAGATAGAGGCCATGGATCAGATGGTTACCGCTCTGAAGGCTATTCTTGCCATAAAGGAGAATTTCCGTTCTGACTACGTCATCGACTTCATCACGGGCAAGGAGACCGACGAGATCATTGCCCACAAGCACCAGAATCTTGAGGAGTTCGGCTCTGGCGAGGACTACGACGAGAAGATTTGGAACCCACTGCTGCGTCAGGCCCTCATTGCCGGCTATCTGAAGAAAGAGGTGGAGAACTATGGCCTTCTGAAAATCACGCCAGAGGGAAAGAAATTCATCAAGAAGCCCACATCGTTTGAGATTGTTGAGGACAAGGAGTTCGACGACGACTACGTTGACGAGGGCGGCGAGGCGACAAGTGCGCTCGACCCTACACTGCACTCCATGCTGCGCGACCTCCGCAAGAAGGTCTCAAAGCGTATGGAGCGTCCGCCATACGTCATTTTCCAAGACGTGTCGCTCGAACAGATGGCTACCGACTATCCCGTGTCCCTTGAGGAGCTGAAGAGCATCCAGGGAGTGGGCGAGGGCAAGGTGCGCCAGCCATACGCCAAGGAGTTTGTCGAACTGATAAAGCAGTATTGCGAGGAGAACGACATCGTTCGCCAAGCCGACCTCCGTGTACGCACCGTTGCCAAGAAGTCGATGCTTAAGGTGAGCATAATCCAGGGCATCGACCGCCAGATAGCCCTCGACGATATTGCCAATGCCAAGGGAATAGACTTCAACGAGATGCTCGACGAGGTGGAGGCTATCGTCTATTCGGGAACGAAGCTCAACATCGACTATTTCCTCGACGAGGTGATGGACGAGGAGCACATCGACGACATCTACGACTATTTCCTCGACTCCGACACCGACGACCTCGAGACCGCCATTGACGAGCTGGGCGAGGACTACTCTGAGGACGAGATACGCCTCGTGCGCATCAAGTTCATTTCGGAGATGGCTAATTAAATAACGTTAAACTTATAAATAAATGTCGAATATCGCTCCTTATGTGAGAAATTTGTGCTAAATTTGCACGCAATAAAAAATAAAGTAATCAATATGTCATCATTTATTGCAGATAAAATTGTGATGGACGGTCTTACTTTCGACGACGTCCTCCTCATTCCGGCATACTCTGAAGTGCTGCCAAAATCGGTAGAGTTGAAAACAAGGTTCTCTCGCAACATCGAGCTGAACGTGCCTTTCGTGACCGCTGCCATGGACACCGTGACAGAGTCGCAGATGGCAATAGCCATCGCTCGCGAAGGTGGTATTGGCGTTATCCACAAGAACATGTCAATCGAGGAGCAGGCGCGTCAGGTTGCCATCGTGAAACGTGCTGAGAACGGTATGATCTACGACCCCGTTACCATTCGTCTCGGCTCAACCGTCAAGGATGCCTTGGACATGATGGCGGAATATCACATCGGCGGTATTCCTGTAGTTGACGACGACAACCATCTCGTGGGCATCGTCACCAACCGCGACCTGCGTTTCGAGCGCCGCCTTGACAAGAAAGTTGACGATATCATGTCAAAGGACAACCTCGTCACCACACACCAGCAGACCGACCTCACCGCAGCCGCACAGATTCTTCAGGAGAACAAGATTGAGAAACTCCCTGTCGTTGACAAGGACAACCACCTCGTTGGACTCATCACTTACAAGGACATCACCAAGGCAAAGGATAAGCCAATGGCTTGCAAGGACGAGAAGGGCCGTCTGCGCGTGGCAGCCGGAGTAGGTGTCACAAGCGACACTCTCGACCGTATGCAGGCTCTCGTTGACGCTGGTGCTGACGCCATCATCATCGACACTGCCCACGGCCATTCAAAATATGTTATTGAGAAACTCGTTGAGGCAAAGAAGGCATTCCCGAAGGTTGACATCGTGGTTGGTAACGTTGCCACTGGCGAGGCTGCCAAACTACTCGTCGAGAATGGTGCCGACGCCATCAAGGTGGGCATTGGCCCTGGCTCTATCTGTACCACACGTGTGGTTGCCGGTGTGGGTGTTCCACAGCTCTCTGCCGTCTATGACGTTTACAGCGCACTGAAAGGAACGGGCGTTCCTCTCATCGCCGACGGTGGCTTGCGCTATTCCGGCGATATCGTCAAGGCTCTCGCCGCTGGCGGTAGCTGCGTGATGATAGGTTCTCTCGTGGCAGGAACAGAGGAAAGCCCAGGCGAGACAATCATCTTCAACGGACGTAAGTTCAAGAGCTATCGTGGCATGGGCTCACTTGAGGCAATGGAGCAGAAGAACGGTTCTAAGGACCGCTATTTCCAGAGCGACACGAAGGACGTGAAGAAGCTCGTTCCAGAGGGCATCGCCGGCCGTGTTCCTTACAAGGGAACGGTACAGGAGGTCATCTATCAGCTCGTCGGTGGTCTGCGCTCGGGCATGGGCTATTGTGGTGCTGGCAGTATCGAGGCTCTCCACAACGCCAAGTTCACACGCATCACCAATGCAGGAGTGCTGGAGAGTCACCCACACGACATCTCAATCACAAGCGAGGCTCCAAACTATTCCCGTCCAAACGATTAAAAAACGATTTCCAACTATAGGGCGATCCTCGTGGTCGCCCGCTTTGGTCTAAATATGATTCGAAAAATATCTTTCGCTGCATTGCTCCTGAGCGCATCAACGGCCTTCGCCCAAACTGCCGACGACGCTGTCGTCATGACGGTCAACGGCACGCCAGTGACGCGCTCGGAGTTTGTATATTCATACAACAAGAACAATGGCGACGGTGTCATCGACCGTAAGACCGTGGAGGAATATGCCGACCTCTACGCCAACTACCGTCTAAAGGTGGCTGCGGCTATCGATGCCCGTCTCGACACGTTGTCGTCATTCCGCAATGAATATGCCCAGTATCGTGACCGTCAGGTTCTCCCCGCCATCGTCACCGATGCCGACGTGCTTGCCGAGGCAAGGCGGCTGTACGACAACCGCAAGCGAAAGATTGGCCCACAGGGACTCGTACAGGCAGCCCACATACTGTTGCGTCTGCCACAACAGGCCTCTGACAGCGACAACGACCGTGCCAAGCAGCGCATCGACTCCATCTATGGGGCGTTGCGACAAGGAGCAGATTTTGCCGACATGGCACAGCGTTTCTCACAAGACCCTGGCTCTGCCCGCAACGGCGGTGTGCTGCCATGGATTGCCGTGGGACAGACCCTCAAGGAGTTTGAGGACGAGGCTTTCGCCCTTCAGCCCGGTCAGATGAGCAAGCCTTTCCTATCGCCTGCAGGCTATCACATCATACTCATGAAAGGCCGTAAGCAGCTTGAGCCATTCGACTCCCTACGTGCCGAGATTGTAAAGTTTGTTGAGCAACGCAACGTCCGTGAGTCCATTGCCGCACGCATGGTCAACGACAAGGTAAGGCAATCTGACGGCAAGCTGACAAAGGCGAAGGTGATGGATGCTCTTGCCGACTCCATAGGTGCTGCCGACAGCGACATGAAATGGCTTTTCAAGGAATATCACGACGGATTGCTCCTATATGAGATAAGCAACCGTATGGTTTGGGAGAAGGCGGCGAAGGACGAGGAGGCTCTCGACCGCTATTTCAGGGCAAACAAGAAGAAATACGCATGGAACGAGCCACGATATAAGGGAATAGCTTATTTCGTGCGCGACGCTGCCGATGTCAAGGCGGTGAGGAACTGCGTTAGGAAACTCGATTTCAGCAAATGGAACGAGGCTTTGAGAACGACGTTCAATTCCGACTCCATAAAGCGGATACGCGTGGAGAAAGGTATCTTCCGACGTGGTGACAATGCCGTTGTTGACCGCCTCGTGTTCAAGGGCAGCACAAAGCCTGACATTCCCGAGGGATTTGTCGAGGCTGCCGTATATGGCAAGAAGCTGAAGGCTCCAAAAGACTATACCGACGTGCGTGGACTCGTCGTCTCCGACTATCAGGAACGGCTCGAGCAAGAGTGGCTGGCAGACCTGCGCCAACGCTATCCGGTCATCATCAACAAGGAAGTTCTCAAAACAATAAAACAATAATTTCAATGACAAAGACAACAAGAATAAGACTTTACGTCCTGTCCCTGCTCGCCGTGGTTGGATTGGCTTCCATGGCACAAGGGCAGATAAGCGGCAACGACGACGATACCGCCGCAACTGACACTGCGGCAGTCGATTCCATTCCGCCAATACCTGAGTCGGCGATAGTCGATGAGGTAATTTGGGTCGTTGGCGACGAGGCAATCCTAAAGAGCGATGTAGAGGCGATGCGGTTGCAGGCGGCACAGGAGGGAACGAAGTGGAACGGCGACCCCGACTGCATCATTCCCGAGCAGATTGCCGTGCAGAAACTCTACCTCCATCAGGCTGCGATAGACAGTATCGAGGTGTCGCAGTCTGAGATTACCCAAATGGTTGACCAGCAGATAAATGGCTGGATTCAGATGATTGGCTCCAAGGAGAAGCTTGAGGAGTATAAGAAACAGACAGTAACGCAGATGCGCAACGAGCTGAACGACGTAGTGCGCGACCGTATGATGGCACAGAAGATGCAGAAGCAACTCGTTGAGGACATTTCCGTTACACCGGCGGAGGTGAGACGCTATTTCAGCAACCTGCCTGACGACAGTATTCCATACGTGCCTACCGAGGTGGAGGTGCAGATTATCACCCAGACGCCAAAGATTGAGCAAGAGGAGATAAACCGCGTGAAGGAGACCCTGCGCGAGTTCACCGACCGAATCACCAAGGGCGAGTCGTCGTTTACTACATTGGCACGCCTCTACTCCGAGGACCCTGGAACGGCACGTCAGGGCGGTGAGCTCGACTATACCGGACGTGGTATGCTCGACCCTGCTTTTGCCAACGTGGCTTTCAACCTCACCGACCCAAAGAAGGTGTCGAAAATCGTTGAGTCGGAGTTCGGCTACCACATCATCCAGCTCATCGACAAGCGTGGCGATAAGATAAAGTGTCGCCACATCCTACTTAAGCCACAGGTTTCCGACGAGGCTGTCACGGCATGCCTTTCACGTCTCGACTCTATCCGCAACGACATCGTCGCTGGCAAGTTCACCTTCGAGGACGGAGCGTCGTTCATTTCCGACGACAAGGACACACGCAACAACAAGGGCCTTATGTCCAACGCCACTGAGATGTCGCGTACGTCGAAGTTCCGCATGCAGGATCTCCAACCGGAGATTGCCATCGTTGTCGATACTATGCAGATAGGAGAGGTCTCTGCTCCGTTCACCCTCATCAACAATCGCGGCAAACAAGTATGCGCCATCGTCAAGCTGAAGAACCGTGTCGATGGCCATAAGGCTAAGATAACCGAGGACTTCCAGGTCATGAAGGCCGTGGTGGAGGACAAGCGCCGTCAGGAGAAACTACACAAGTGGGTTGTCGATAAGATTAAGGCGACATACGTGCGCATAAACCCACGCTACCGCGACTGCAAGTTTGAATATGATGGTTGGATAAGGTAACATGCAGAAAAGGAACACATTATTTATTATAGTGGCTCTCATAGTGGGTCTGTCATTCGCAATGACGCCACCGCAGAAGAAGAGGAAGACAGGTCGCCGGACTACGAAGACCGAGGACAACCGTGTCTATCTCATCCATTCCGATGTGCTCTCCTACGACCAGTACAAGAATCCTGACGCTCAGATTCTTAACGGGCACGTGCAGTTCCGACATAACGGCGCGAAACTCTTCTGCGACAGTGCACACTTCTATGAGGCTTCTAACTCGTTCGAGGCTTTCGGTCATGTAAAGATGTATCAGGGCGACACACTCTCGCTTTTCTCCGATTATGCCTACTACGACGGCAACGACCAGATGGCAATGGCACGCTTCAATGTCGTACTCAACCATCGTAAGTCGAAGCTCTACACCGATAGTCTCAACTTCGACCGACTCTACAACATCGGTTATTTCTTCGAGGGCGGAAAGCTCATCGACAACGGTAGCGTACTGACTTCCGACTGGGGCGAGTACGACACCAAGAGCCGCATTGCGGTGTTCAACTACGATGTCCGTCTGCGTAACAAGAAATTCTATCTCACGTCCGACACGCTCTACTACGACACCAGCAACTCGTTGGCGCATGTCGTTGGTCCTTCGAACATTACGTCGGGCAACAGTCATATCTACACCGAGGACGCCTTCTACAACACCAACAAGGAGTATTCCGAGCTCTATGGGCGTTCGGTGATGAACGACAAGGGAAAGACCGTGGTGGGCGACAGTGTCTATTACGACAGCAAAAAAGGCACCTCCGAGGCTTTCGGAAACGTCATCTTCACCGACTCCATCAACAAGACCATGCTTACTGGCGACTACTGCTGGTACGACGAGAACACGGGTTATGCCATGGCTACGAAACGTGCCGTGGCAATAGATTTCTCACAGAAGGACTCGCTCTATATGCACGCCGATACTTTCAAGATTTTTACACATAATATCAACACCGATTCGGTATATAGGATGATACATGCTTTCAACCACGTGCGTGCCTATAGGGTGGATGTTCAGGCTGTGTGCGACTCGCTTGTCTATAACTCCAAGGACTCCTGCATGACGATGTATCGCGACCCTATCGTGTGGAACGTCAACCAGCAGCTTCTTGGCGAGGAGATTCAGGTGTTCATGAAGGATTCCACCATCCATCGCGCCCATGTCATCGGACAGGCTCTTTCCATTGAGCAGATGCCCGACTCCATACATTTCAACCAGATCTCGTCAAAGGAGATGCTTGCCTATTTCGACAAGGGCGAGATTTATGAGGCTGAGTCAAAGGACAATGTCCAGATCGTATATTATCCCATCGACGACAGCGACAGCACCATCATTGGTCTCAACTACACCGAGACAACGCAGATGCGCATGTTCCTTGAGAACCGGAAGATGAAGAAAATATGGATGCCGAAGGCTGAGGGAACACTCTATCCGCTCTCACAGGTTCCACCCGACAAATATTTCCTGCCCAACTATGCGTGGTTCGACTACATCCGTCCGCTCAACAAGGACGACATCTTCGACTGGCGTCCAAAGAAGGGTGGCTCTGAGCTGAAACCTGAGAAGCGACGCGAGGCTCCGTTGCAGCATCTGTCGCCACCGAAGGAGACCGTGGAACCGACACCAAAGGAGACCGTGGAACCATTGCCAAAGGAAACTGAGGAGCCATTGCCAAAGGAAACTGAGGAGCCATTGCCAAAGGAAACTGAGGAGACGAAATCTGAAGAATCATAAAAAAGCCAATATCATGTCCGATATAATACAACTTCTCCCTGACTCCGTCGCCAACCAGATAGCGGCTGGCGAGGTCATTCAGCGCCCGGCATCCGTCATCAAGGAACTGGTAGAGAACGCTGTCGATGCTGGTGCCAAGCGTATCAACGTCGTGGTCGTCGATGCTGGCAGGACCTCCATACAGGTCATCGACGACGGCAAGGGCATGTCTGAGACCGACGCACGCCTCGCTTTTGAGCGTCATGCCACATCTAAGATAAAGAAAGCGGACGACCTCTTCGCACTCTCCACCATGGGCTTCCGAGGCGAGGCACTGGCTTCCATAGCTGCCGTGGCTCAGGTGAGGCTGAAGACCCGCTCCGCCGATAGCGAGATAGGCACCATGATCGACATTTCCGCCTCCAAAGTGGTTTCACAGGAGCCTGTTTCCTGTCCTGTGGGCAGCAATTTCACTGTAGAGAATCTTTTCTTCAATGTCCCCGCAAGGCGTAAGTTCCTCAAGACAAACTCTACCGAGCTTAGCAACATCCTTACGGCTTTTGAGCGCATCGTACTGGTCTATCCCGACATAGCCTTCACGCTCCACAGCAATGGCACGGAGCTTGTCAACCTCCGTCCTGGCAGTATGCGCCAGCGCATTGTCGATGTCTTCGGCAAGCGTCTCAACCAGGACCTTCTGCCCATTGATGTCGATACCACCATGTGCCGCATCACGGGATTTGTAGGCAAGCCGGAGTCCGCGAGGAAAAAGGGTGCCCACCAGTTCTTCTTCGTCAATGGGCGCTATATGAAGCATCCTTATTTCCATAAGGCTGTCATGAACGCTTTCGAGCGTCTCGTGCCAATGGGCATGCAAGTGCCTTATTTCATCCATTTCGACGTGTCGCCATCAGACATCGATGTCAATATCCACCCCACAAAGACGGAGATAAAATTTGAGAACGAGCAATCTATATGGCAAATCCTCACCGCTGCTACTAACGATGCCATAGGAAAATTCTGCGAGATTCCAAGCATCGACTTCGACACCGAGGGCAAGCCCGACATTCCCGTCTTCGACCCTATGCAGGACACCGTTGCGCCCCCACAGCCACAATACAACCCGACATACAATCCTTTCAAGCCGTCGCCACATTCGCAACGACAGCCCGAAGTGCCCGACAACTGGGAGGAACTCTATAAGAACCTGGAAGACATTGCGCCCGCCCCACAGGAGCAGTCTCTCTTCCCCGCCCCCCCGCAAAATCAAGGCATCCTGGATAATCTGGGCAATCCGGGCAATCCGATCCCCCTGAAAAACCCGGCCTCCCCGACATATCCTCCCCTCCCGTCTCCCACCCAACCTGCGGAGTCTCTCTCCGAGCGCTCCCTCGCACATTATCAATACAAGGGGCGCTATATCATGACTGCTGTAAAGTCGGGCTTGATGATTATCGACCAGCAGCGTGCCGACATACGCATACGCTATGAGCGTAGCTTGCGTCACATACAGACGCAGACCGCCCATGTGCAGCAGGTCCTCTTCCCCGAGGTCATCCAGTTCCCAACATCGTCGGCTGTTGTCCTGACAAAGATTCTCCCCGAGTTGTCAAAAATGGGATTCGAACTCTCTGACCTTGGGCAGAACAGCTATTCCATCAATGGTGTACCATCCGGTCTTGAGGGACTCGATTGCCGTTCGTTGCTCACCTCAATGGTAGCCGAGGCTGCCGAGTCCACATCCTCGTCCATCGAGGCTGTCCACCGCTCCTTGGCTCTCACCATGGCTCGTGCCGCGGCAATTCCTGTCGGTCAGCTTCTCTCCAACGCAGAGATGGAGTCGCTTGTCAACGAGCTTTTCGCCTGCTCCAACGTCAACTACACCCCCGACGGAAAGGCAATCCTCTGCATCTTACCACAACGTGAAATAGAACAATTAATGGGATAAAGCAATATGAGACAGTTTATTATCACCCTTTTCGCACTTTTCGCCACCTCCGCGTCATTCGCTCAGGAGGACATCGACATAACTGCCATCGCCTCCGAGGAGTCTGAGGTAGAGGCACAGTCTGGTTGGAGCACAACCACGACACGTCACAACAGCGTGGTTACAAACTCCTTCTTCAGCAACTGGTTCGTGTCTGCCGGCATTGCTGGCTCGTCGTTCTATGGCGAGAACGAGCCTGAGGGCACGTCAGGAAGCCCTTTCAAGTCCTTTAGGAACAACCTCGGATTGTCCATAGCAACTGGCAAATGGTTTACTCCCGGCATCGGACTGCGCCTTAAGCTTAACGGCCTTTGGGGCAAGGGACTCATTGGAGAGCAAGCCGTTGAGGGCAGTTTCAAGTATCTCACGCTTCAAGTACAGACTCTCTTCAATTTCAGCAACCTGTTCAAGGGCTATAACCCAACCCGCCTCTACAATTTCATTCCCTATGCGGGCTACGGTCTTATGCGCAACATCTCCTACAACGACAACACCCTTGGCATTTCCTTTGGTCTGCTAAACACCTTCCGTCTATCCGACAAGGTGTCGCTGAATCTCGATCTCAACTACAACAAACCCGTCTCCGACAACCATCTCTCCCCCTATGTCCTCCACTATTCCTACAACCTCGAGTTCGGCATAACCTACAACATAGGCAAGTCAAAGTGGAAGAAAGCACCCGACGTGGAGGCTATACACGAGATGTACCAGATGGAGATTGACGCCATCAATGCCCAGTTGCACGACGAGCAACAAGAGAACGAGCAACTGCGCCAACAACTCTCCCCAACGGAACATCAAGAAAACGAGTAAACAAGTTGACGAGTTGACTGTCTATAACCTGTGTCATTAGACAATCAACTCGCCCCCCTACACCCCCTACAACCCCTACAAACCCTACACCCCCTACAAACCCTACAACCCCTACAACCCCTACAACCCCCCCCCCCCCCAAAAAAAAATCCCCTCCCCCCCCAAAAAAATCCCAAAAAAATTTGGCAGAACGAAAAAAAGTTCGTACCTTTGCACCCGCAATCCCGAAA
>CAMAGM010000038.1 GCA_945833995.1 uncultured Prevotella sp. | reverse complement strand
ATATATAATAGGCAACTTTCATTGAGGGGTATAAGTGTGTGTGCTTATTTTCGCTGTAATTATTGTAATTATTGTAATTGTGAGAATGTGGGGGATGGTTGAATTACAATAATTACAATAATTACAATGAAAATGGACATGGGCAGAGAACGGAACGAGGGAAGGAAAGTCGCCGAAAGTCGCAATTAAATCTACCCAAGAGGTATAAACATACGAGACTGCTGCTTCTCGAACGGATCTCGAAGGCATCTCGAAGCCTACTGCCTCCCCTGCGCCTATCTGATTTCCGTTATCCTCACCTTGCCCTCAAACGAGACAACCGTATCAAGAATGTAGCTCGTGGTCTCCTCAGGAAAGCCTATGATGGTCTCAAAATGAAATCCGTCCTTGTCAATGCGTGTGAAACGTATGTCGCCAAGAATTGACTGACTGAGAAAGTCGGCTGGCACGTGGCCACTATACATCTGCTTGCTGATGTCGCTCGAATAGACCTTCTCGCCGCCATGATATACGCTGACGTGTATGATATTGTCGAAGAACACGTTGTCCACCGCCACGCCATCGTCGTTGTAGCTGCGTCGAAGAACCTTGTACTTCGTTGGATTGACCGTTATGTAGCAGTGGTAGCGCTCGTTGGAGAACGACACTACGGTGTCGCGCTTCTGCACCTCACTGACCACAGAGACCATGGCGGGGCGATGCTCAAAGGCAGCGTTGTCGTCGGGCGAGTCGCTCTTGTTGAGCCTCAGTTCCTCGCCGTTCTGGTTCTTGAACACAAGGATGTTGGCAGAGAGTTTCACTATGGGATAGCGCGACGGAGGCTCGCCTATGAGAAGCGTGTCGCCCACCACCTTGAACCTTGCCGGCTGTACGGTGCTGTCGGGATAGAATATCGTGTCGCCCTTTATCATGAAGTTCACCTCCATGGTCTCGTTATCCATCCACACACCCTGAAGCATCTGCTTTGCCTCCGTATTCTCCACAGCCCCAGCCGCAGTCTGGTCCTTTCGTTGGCATCCCACTACCGCCAGTGCTGCAAGAAATACGAGCAATATAGTTTCTATTCTGTTCATTTACCAATACAATGATATGTGAATCCATTCTCGTGCAACTCCTCAATGTCGAAGATGTTGCGTCCGTCGATGACGTATGGCGCGCGCATCGCCTTGCGGATAACGGCCCAAGTAGGCAGTCGGAACTCCTTCCATTCCGTCAGCAGGAGCAGTGCGTCGGCATCAAGCACTGCGTCGTACATGTCGCGGCAGTAGGTTATCGGGGCATCAGGGCGGCGACGACGGCACTCGTCCATCGCAACTGGGTCGTATGCCCGGATGTTGCATCCAGCCTCAGTAAGGCGGTCAATAATGACGAGTGCCGTACTCTCACGCATGTCGTCTGTCTCTGGCTTGAACGAAAGTCCCCAGAGCGATATTGTCTTTCCCCTCAGTCCGTCGGGATATACCTTCTGCAGCTTCTCGAAAAGAATGTGTTTCTGTTTCTCGTTCACTCGCTCAACGGCTTTCAGCACCTCCATGGAGTAGCCAGCCTTGTCGGCAGTTTTTATCAGTGCCTTCACATCCTTTGGGAAACAGGAGCCGCCATAGCCGCAACCGGCATAGAGGAATTTCCTGCCTATTCGGGTGTCAGAGCCTATGCCGGCACGCACCATGTTGACATCGGCACCTACGAGCTCGCAGAGGTTGGCAATGTCGTTCATGAATGAGATGCGTGTGGCAAGCATTGAGTTGGCTGCATATTTCGTCATCTCAGCCGATGGAATATCCATGAATATCACCCGGAAATTGTTGATAAGGAATGGCTTATAGAGTTTCGTTAAAGTCTTTTTCGCCTTCTCGCTCTCTACTCCAACCACAACCCTGTCGGGCGACATGAAGTCCTTGATGGCATTTCCCTCCTTCAGGAACTCAGGATTGCTCGCCACGTCGAACTCAATGTCAACGCCACGCTCGTCCAGCTCTTTCTGTATTGCCTCCCTGACGAGTCTTGCCGTGCCTACTGGCACTGTGCTCTTAGTGACGACCACGAGATAGCGGTTAAGATTTTTTCCTATCGTCTTAGCCACCTGCAGCACATATTTCAAGTCGGCGCTTCCGTCCTCGTCGGGTGGTGTTCCCACTGCAGAGAACACTATCTCCTGCTCGTTGAGCACCGAGGCAAGGTCGGATGTGAACTTCAACCTTCCAGCCTTCACGTTCTTTGCCACCAGCTCGTCAAGTCCAGGCTCATAGATAGGAATCTCGCCATTCCTTAGCCTCTCTATCTTCTTCTCGTCAACATCGACGCAAGTCACGTTTGCACCAGTGTCGGCAAAGCAAGTTCCTGACACCAGTCCGACATATCCTGTTCCAACTATTGCAATATTCATTTCTTCAACTTATTAAAAGGTGGGTTCTATAAATTCCCACCGTAATTCCTAATTAAAAATACTCAGCATCACGGAACGCCACGCCACGCAGGTCCTTCTCGCTCGTGATGACCTTACTCATGTCTATAGGCCACTTTATTCCGAGGTCTGGGTCGTCGAAACGTATGCTTGCCTCAGCCTTTGGGGCATAGACATTGTCAACCTTGTAGGTGAAGATTGCCTCGTCGCTAAGCACGAGGAAGCCGTGGGCAAAGCCGCGTGGAATGAACAACTGGCGCTTGTTGCTGTCGCTCAGCTCCACCATGACGTGCTTTCCGAAGGTAGGACTGTCGTGGCGCAGGTCAACCGCCACGTCAAGCACAGTGCCCTTGATCACGCGCACCAACTTTGCCTGCGAGGCATCGCCTTTCTGATAGTGAAGGCCACGCAGCACGCCAAACGAGGATTTCGACTCATTGTCCTGCACGAACTCCACTGGTCCTGCGTGCTCCTGGAACTCGTCCCTCTTCCATGCCTCGAAAAAGTAGCCACGCTGGTCGTCGAACACTTTTGGCTCGACAATCAAAACACCTTTAATTTCGGTCTCAATATATTCCATTTTCTGCTGTTTTTCTGTTTTCAACGTGCAAATGTAGCAATTTAAAATGATATATGAAACGTTTTTGGTGAAATTGTATCATTTTACACCCATTTTTATTTGGTTTTCTCGAAAAAATGGAGTAATTTTGCACTCGTGATTGAATTGGAAAGACATATTGAGATACTTCTGCTCGACAACGACTGCGTTATTGTGCCCGATTTTGGAGGTTTCGTGGCACATCATGTCGAGGCAAGATATGACGAGAGCGAGAGTTCGTTCTTGCCACCTCTGCGTACCCTCGGATTCAATCCCCATCTGAAGAACATCAACGACTCACTTCTCGCGCAATCGTATGTCGAGGCATACGACATAAGCTACCCCGAGGCGCAGCGCACCATATCGGAAGAGGTGCGCAATCTGAAGGCTACGCTTGACGAGGAAGGAAGCTATGAGCTGAAAAACATAGGCACACTGGGCATGGGCGACAATGGCGACATAGTGTTTGAGCCTTGCGAGGCAGGAATACTCACGCCAGAGCTTTACGGCCTTGACTCGTTTGAGATGAGGCGACTTGCCACAACAGCCACCGAGGAGACAGCGAAAGCCGAGACAGCCCCGGCACAGAAGCTGCCGCAACCTATGGGAATAATAGCCGAGCCTGCCAACGAGCCAAACGATGGGGAGCAACTTGCAGGCGAGGACAACGCTGACACAGAGACTCACGAGACCTACGACGACTCGGAGAGGACGATAAGCATAAAAGTGTCGTGGGTAAGGAACATTGCCGTGGCGGCAGCTGCCATCATAGCCTTCTTCCTGCTCTCAACGCCTGTGACCAACAGCATTGAGGGAAGGATGTATGTCAGCGACATGGGCACTGGGCTGCTGACGAAGATCACGGCACTGGACACGCCAAACACCCACAAGGCGACAGCCAACGTAAGCGACACAATAAGGAAAGTGGTTGCCGAGAGGGTGAGCGCGAAGCTTGACTCTGCCGCCAACGCCAACGCATTGGCTACAGCAAAGGCAGACACGGCGGTGAAGTCACCCGCCTACTGCATAGTGCTTGCGAGCCAAGTGACAAGGAGCGGCGCTGAGAACTTTGTGAGGACACTGAAGGACGAGGGAGTGAAGGATGCCTACACATATATTAATAATAAGGTGGTGAGAGTGGTTTACGGACGGTTCAGCACCGAGCAGGAGGCATACAACGAACTAAAGGTTGTAAGGGGTAACAAATACTTCGAGCAAGCTTGGATATACAAAATGACACACTGAGAGAAAAGGAATGAAAAGAGTAAGATGCCCGAAATGTGACAATTTCATCACATTCGACGAGACGAAATACACCGAAGGCCAGTCGCTCGTGTTCAAGTGCGACGAGTGTGGCAAGGAATTCGGAATACGCATTGGCACATCGAAACTGCGCAACACCCAAAAGGAAGAGGTAGTGGATGAGAATGCCAATGAGAACGGCGTTGGCTCGCTCGTGGTCATTGAGAACGTGTTCCACTACAAGCAGGTGCTGCCACTGAGGATGGGCGACAACACCATAGGACGCTACATGAAAGGCAGCGCCACCACACTGCCCATAGAGACCAACGACCCAAGCATTGACATAAACCACTGCACGATAAACGTCAGCCGCGACAAGCGCGGGCGACTGAAATATATTCTGCGCGACGGTCCGAGCTACACGGGGACTTTCGTTGACAACGAGATACTTGGCGACCGCGAGCGACGCGTCATTGACGACGGCACGTTGTTCACCATCGGGGCAACATCAATAATCCTACGCGCAGGCGACAACAATGAAAACGAGTAGAAACAACGTAAACAAGAAAAGAATGAAACCTACAGCAATTCTTCTGCTGCATTGTCCCGACCAACCGGGGATAATCTCAGAGATGACACGCTTCATCACCGACAATCAGGGAAACATCGTCTATCTCGACCAGTATGTGGATAGACAGGACGGGATATTCTTCATGCGAATGGAGTGGGAACTTGACGAGTTCCTCATACCAAGAGACAAGATAAAGGAATATATCGACACGCTCTACGCGCAGAAATATTCCATGACCTGCAGCCTGTATTTCAACGACGTGAAGCCACGCATGGCAATCTTCGTGAGCAAGATGAGCCACTGCCTCTACGACCTGCTGGCACGCTACAAGGCAGGGGAGTTCAATGTCGATATTCCTTGCATAGTAAGCAACCACGAGGACTTGCGCTACGTAGGCGAGCAGTTCAACATCCCGTTCTACGTTTGGTCGATAAACAAGGACCACTCCAACAAGGCAGAGGTGGAGCAGGCAGAGAAGGAACTGCTGGCAAAGGAGAAGGTTACGTTCATAGTGCTGGCACGCTACATGCAGATAATCAGCGACGACATGATAAAGTCCTATCCAAACCACATCATCAACATACACCACTCGTTCCTTCCCGCCTTCATAGGCGCAAAGCCATACCACCAGGCGTGGGAGCGCGGAGTGAAAATCATTGGAGCTACGAGCCACTACGTCACCGCCGAGCTCGACGCAGGCCCGATAATAGAGCAGGACGTGGTGAGGATTACCCACAAGGACACTCCCGAGAGCCTCGTCCTAAAGGGTCGCGACCTGGAGAAAATCGTTCTCTCGCGTGCAGTGAAGAAACACATTGAGAGAAAGATCCTCACCTACCACAACAAGACAATAATCTTCAGTTAGAGAAAAAAAAACGATGAACATCGCGATAGTAAAATACAATGCCGGCAACATCTACTCGGTGGTCAACGCACTGAGGCGAATGGGCATAGAGCCTGACCTTACCGAAGATGCCGAGAGGCTAAGGAGTGCCGACAAGGTCATATTCCCCGGACAGGGCGAGGCACGAGGCGCAATGGAATACCTCAAGGCACGCCGACTGGACGAGGTGATACGCGACCTCCGGCAGCCCGTGTTCGGCATTTGCGTGGGGCAACAGCTCCTTTGCCGCCACTCGGAGGAGGGCGACGTTGACTGCATCGGCATTTTTGATGCCGACGTGAGACGATTCAAGCCCACACGCCACGAGGAGAAGGTGCCCGCAATGGGCTGGAACCTGATCACCGACACACGCTCGCCGTTGTTCAAGGGATTCAGGGGCGACGAGTATGTCTATTTCGTACATAGCTACTACGTCCCACTCTGTGCCGACACAATAGCCACGGCTGACTACATACAGCCCTACAGCGCTGCCTTGGGCAAGGACAACTTCTACGCCACACAGTTCCATCCAGAGAAGAGTGGAGGCGTAGGTGAGAGAATATTGCAGAATTTCATTGACTTGTAAGACGTATGATAGAACTCATTCCGGCTATAGACATCATCGACGGCAAGTGCGTGAGGCTGACAAAAGGCGACTACGACACAAAGACCGTGTATGGCGACCCAGTGGAGATGGCGCGGATGTTGGAGGACAAAGGTTTCCAACGGCTGCACATAGTTGACCTCGACGGGGCAAAGTCGCGCCACATAGTCAATGTGGATGCACTGAGGGGCATAACTTCGCAGACAAGGCTAAAGGTCGATTTCGGCGGAGGCATAAAGACCGACGACGACATAGAGAAGGCTTTCGACAACGGGGCGGCAATGGTCACTATTGGCTCAGTAGCCATCAGCGCGCCAGACCTCTTCGACGGATGGCTCGACAAATATGGCGCAGAGAAGATAATACTTGGAGCTGACGTGCGCAACGGCAAGATTTCAATCAACGGCTGGAAAGAGGACTCCGACACCGACCTGCTTCCCTTCCTTGCAAGATACGTTGAGCATGGGGTGAAAACAGTCCTCTGCACGGAAATCTCGCGCGACGGAATGTTGGGAGGCACTGCCGTGGAGCTTTACTCGCAGATAATGGCAGCCTACCCCACCCTGCACCTCATAGCAAGCGGCGGAGTGTCGAAAGCCGAGGACATACACGAACTCAACCGAAGGGGAATACCCGCAGTAGTATTCGGGAAGTCTATATACGAAGGAAGGATAGACCTCGACGAGCTCCTACTGTGGAGCAAACGACAATAGTATTTACACCTTATTATATATAATATGGGACTTGCAAAAAGAATAATACCCTGTCTCGACGTAAAGGACGGAGAAACCGTAAAGGGCACCAACTTCATCAACTTGAGGAAAGCTGGCGACCCTGTAGAGCTTGGCAAGGCATACAGCAAGGCTGGTGCTGACGAGCTCGTCTATCTCGACATAACGGCGAGCTTCGAGGGACGCAAGACATTCACCGACATGGTGACACGCGTGGCGGCAGAGATAAACATTCCGTTCACTGTGGGCGGAGGCATCAACGAGCTGTCTGACGTGGAGCGGCTGCTCTATGCCGGGGCAGACAAGGTGAGCGTCAACAGTGCTGCCATACGCCGTCCGGAACTTATTGACGAGATAACACGACGCTTCGGCAGTCAGGTGTGCGTCTGTGCCATCGACGCACGCAACGACAGCGACGGCTGGCACTGCTACCTGAAAGGCGGACGTGAGCGCACCGAGCGCGGACTGTTTGAGTGGGCACACGAGGCACAGGAGCGTGGAGCGGGAGAGATTCTCTTCACCAGCATGGACCACGACGGAGTGAAGGACGGCTATGCCAACGAGGCACTCGCCCGACTTGCCGACGAGCTTTCCATACCGGTCATTGCAAGTGGAGGAGCAGGACGGAAGGAGCATTTCCGCGACGCGTTCACCGTAGGACATGCCGACGCAGCACTTGCCGCAAGCGTGTTCCACTTTGGCGAGATACCTATTCCCGAACTCAAGCAATACCTGAGGGAGGAGGGCATAAACGTTAGAATATAAAAACAAAAATAAGATATGACAATTGATTTTGAAAAAACGGGCGGACTTGTTCCCGCCATTATCCAAGACGCCACGACCAAGACGGTCCTGATGCTGGGATATATGAACAAAGAGGCGTTTGACAAGACACTCGAAACAAAAAAAGTGACTTTCTTTAGCCGCTCACGCCAGTGCCTTTGGACAAAGGGAGAGACCTCTGGCAACTTCCTTGAGCTGGTTGACATAAAGGTTGACTGCGACAACGACACCCTTCTTGTCAAGGCAAATCCACAAGGTCCGACTTGCCACACGGGAAGCGACACTTGCTGGGGCGAGACAAACGAGAAGAACCCGCTGCTCTTCCTCACCTACCTGCAGGACTTCATCAACCGCCGCCACGAGGAGATGCCCGAGGGCAGCTACACCACATCGCTGTTCAAGGACGGACTGAACCGCATGGCACAGAAGGTTGGCGAGGAAGCGCTTGAGGCAGTGATCGAGGCTTGCAACGGCACAAACGAGCGTCTCATCTACGAAGGCTCAGACATGCTCTACCATCTCATCGTGCTGCTGACAAGCAAGGGATTGCGCATAGAGGACCTGGCGAAGGAGCTGCAGGTGCGCCACGACCCAAACTGGCACAAACATTGAGAGCTTTATATTTTTGAGTTTTGAATTTTGAGTTTTGAGTTGTTGCTCTTCGAGCAATTTTCAATTTCAAATTCAAAATTATCAAATCGCAGCGAAGCGAGAATAATTTAAAATTCAAAACTCAAAATTCATAATTGGAATTATGCTGATAGAATACAACAACGTAAACGTACATCAGACTGACGGGAAGCCAATACTGACCAACGTCAACTTCAACGTCGAGGAGGGAGAGTTCATCTACCTCATTGGCAGAGTGGGCACGGGCAAAAGCTCGTTGCTCAAGACGATGTACTTCGAGCTTGACGTGTTGGAGGCAGAGAAGGCAATAGTCCTCAACCACGACATCACGACACTGAAACGGAAGCATATACCTGCCCTTCGCCGACAGATGGGCATCATCTTCCAGGACTTCCAGCTACTTGCCGACAGGACAATACGCCGCAATCTCGCTTTCGTGCTGAAAGCCACAGGATGGAAGAGGAAAGACGAGATTGACGCACGCATAGCGGAGGTGCTCGCGGAAGTGGGCATGGAGGAGAAGATTGACAAGATGCCGCACGAGCTGTCGGGTGGCGAGCAACAGCGTGTAGCCATAGCCCGTGCCATTCTCAACAAGCCAAAAATCATTATTGCCGACGAGCCTACGGGCAACCTTGACCCCGAGACGGCGGAGAACATCATACGCTTGCTCCGTGGCATATCGCAGACGGGCACCTCTGTTGTTATGAGCACGCACAACCTGCCACTCCTGGACAAGTATCCCGGCATAGTCTATAGATGCGCCGACGGAAATCTTGAGGAAGTGACCAACGACTACAACAAGATAAAGATGGAGTTTGACTGAACCACATCCAAGAAAAGAAAAGAATAAAAACAAAATTAAACAGATACAGATATGAAAGTTATGAAATTTGGAGGCACGTCGGTTGGCACACCAGCCAGAATGAAGGACGTGACGAAACTTGTGACATCATCAGGCGAGCCTGTGTTCGTCGTCTTCTCCGCCATGTCGGGAACAACCAACTCGCTTGTCGAGATTTCCAACTATCTCTACAAGAAGAATCCCGAGGGAGCTAACGAGGTCATCAACAAGCTTGAGGAGAAATATATGCAGCACGTTGAGGAACTCTACTCCACACAGGAGTGGAAGGACACCACACGCGCTTTCCTCACCGACGTGTTCAAGTATCTGCGCTCGTTCACCAAGGAACTCTTCACCAGCTTTGAGGAGAAGAGCATCGTAGCTCAGGGTGAGATAATGAGCACCAACATGATTGCCAACTACATGAAGGAGCAAGGCATCAACGCCACACTGCTCTCTGCACTCGACTTCATGCGCACCGACAAGAACGCGGAGCCTGACCCATCCTACATCAAGGAGAAGCTGAATGCCATACTTGTGGAGAACCAGGGTGCACAGGTATATATCACCCAGGGCTTCATCTGCCGCAACGCTTACGGCGAGATCGACAACCTGCAACGAGGTGGCAGCGACTACAGCGCATCGCTCATAGGAGCGGCTATCAACGCCGAGGAGATACAGATATGGACCGACATCGACGGAATGCACAACAACGACCCACGCATAGTTGACAAGACCGACCCTGTTCACCAGCTCCACTTTGAGGAGGCTGCCGAGCTTGCCTATTTCGGTGCAAAGATCCTCCACCCGACTTGCGTTCAGCCAGCCAAGTTCGCAGGCATACCAGTGCGCCTGCTCAACACTATGGACCCAACTGCAGAGGGTACTACAGTGAGCAACTACACCGAGAAGGGCAAGATAAAGGCTGTTGCTGCAAAGGACAACATCACCGCCATAAAGATAAAGAGCAGCCGAATGTTGCTCGCCACAGGTTTCCTGCGCAAGGTGTTTGAGATTTTCGAGAGCTATCAGACTGCTATCGACATGGTTTGCACCTCCGAGGTGGGCGTGTCAATGAGTATCGACAACCCAAGCCGCCTCTCCGAGATTGTTGACGAGCTGAAGAAATACGGCACAGTGACCGTTGACCGCGACATGTGCATCATCTGCGTTGTTGGCGACCTCGACTGGAGTAACGTAGGTTTCGAGACACTTGCCACAGAGGCAATGAAGAACATCCCTGTACGCATGATCTCCTACGGAGGAAGCAACTACAACATCTCGTTCCTCATCAAGGAGAGCGACAAGAAGCGCGCACTGCAGAGCCTCAGCGACACACTGTTCAACAAGTAATACATAACAACCAATACAAGATACAAACACATGAAAGGTAATTTTCCAGTAGAGAAGTTCCAGGACATCAGGACTCCATTCTACTACTACGACACAGAGTTGCTGCGCACCACGCTGCGCACCATCAACGAGGAGGCAGGACGCCACGAGAACTTCGTGGTACACTATGCAGTGAAAGCCAATGCCAACCCCACCCTGCTGCGCATCATACGCGAGGCTGGGCTTGGAGTGGATTGCGTCAGCGGAGGAGAGATAGAGGCTGCCATGAAGGCGGGCTTCAATCCCTCGGGCATCGTCTATGCAGGAGTTGGCAAGAGCGACTGGGAGATAAACCTCGGTCTCGACAACAATATCTTCTGCTTCAACGTGGAGAGCCTTGCCGAGCTGGAGGTAATCAACGAGTTGGCTGCAGCAAAGGGCAAAAAGGCAAACGTGGCTTTCCGCATAAACCCAAACGTAGGTGCCCACACCCACGCCAACATCACAACAGGACTTGCCGAGAACAAGTTCGGCATTGCCATGCGCGACATGGTTCCTGTAATACGTAAAGCCGAGGAGATGGCAAACGTTGAGTTTGTAGGACTACATTTCCACATTGGCTCACAGATTCTTGACATGGGCGACTTCATAGCTCTCTGCAATCGCATCAACGACCTGCAGGAGGAACTTGAGCGTGAGCATATTAAGGTGGAGAACATCAACGTAGGAGGTGGTTTGGGCATCGACTATGAGCACCCCAACCGTGTGCCGGTGCCAGACTTCAAGGCTCTGTTTGACACCTATGGCCGTCATCTCCGCCTCCGCCCGGGACAAAAACTCCATTTCGAGTTGGGACGCTCCGTAGTAGGCCAGTGTGGCTCGCTCATCACCCGCACACTCTACATCAAGCAGGGCGAGGTGAAGAAGTTCGCCATTGTGGATGCCGGCATGACCGACCTCATACGTCCAGCCCTCTACCAGGCTTACCACAAGATTGAGAACATCTCCAGCGACGAGGCTCCTGAGACCTACGACGTGGTTGGCCCAATCTGTGAGTCGAGCGATGTCTTCGCCAAACAGATAGAGCTGAACAAGACACGCCGCGGCGACCTGATTGCCATGCGCTCTGCCGGAGCCTACGGTGAGATT
Organism: uncultured Prevotella sp.; assembly: GCA_945833995.1. GTDB lineage: Bacteria > Bacteroidota > Bacteroidia > Bacteroidales > Bacteroidaceae > Prevotella. Next base: position 9,678 of record CAMAGM010000038.1, on the reverse strand, counting down.
ATGGCGTCGCAATACAACTGCCGTCAGTTGCCGAAAGGCTACACCGACGAGGAACTCTAAGAAAACATAAAATATCCAAAGAATTGATATTCGACACTTTAACATTAACTGTTGGTTGCATATTGCTCGTCCTTGCCTTTGCCACCGCCTTTGTGACACCACTGTTGAGAAGGCCTAAGACGGAAGAAGGCAAAACAGATGACAATGACAACCTGCCCTCCATCTCCATAGTACTCGCCGTACATGACGGCGAGGAGGAGGTGGAGCGCAACCTTCCTTATTTTCTAAGCCAGGAATACAACGGCAAGTACGAGGTGATAGTGGTTGACGAGTCATCCACCGACAACACCTCAGAAGCGCTAAAACGACTGAAAAACAAGTTCAGCAATCTCTACACCACCTTCATTCCCGACTCAAGCCACTACATCAGCCGTAGGAAACTGGCACTGACAATAGGAGTGAAGGCTGCGCGACACGATTGGATTTTGTTCACCGACGCAAGCTGCCACCCAACCGACAGCAATTGGCTGACCACCATGGCTGCGCACGCGACAGCAGATACCGACCTCGTTCTCGGCGCGACACGCTACGACAACGAGGCAACCGACTATGAGCGTCTCGACCGCATCGTCAGTTGGTGGCGACAAGTGCGTGAGGCACAATGCCGTATGGCTTACGCCTATTGTGGCTGCAACATGATGTTCCGCCGACAGCTGTTCATCGAGAGCAACGGCTTCCTCAACAGCCTGAAATATCTGCGTGGGGAATTTGATTTCCTTGCCAACGAGTATGGTGAGCGCTGCCGGACGGCGGTGGCTAACGAGCCAGAGGCGACACTGACGCAGGACGCCCCATCGAGAAAGACATGGCTCAACGACCACCTCTACCACATAGAGACACGCAAGCATCTGGCTCACGGTTTTCACCATGCCATGATGACATTCATTGATGCCTTCGCGCTGCATCTGAACCTCACTGTCCAGATAGCTGCAATAGTGGCTTCAGCACTTCTTCAACTCCACATCATCACCATTGCCGCCTCCGCAGCCCTGTTGTTGAGCTATGTGCTGCGCATCGTCGTCAGCCACAAGGCGATGCAGGCTGCGGGAGAGGACATTGGCGCTTGGAAAATCCCATTCCTGGAGGCTTTCATGATGTGGCGCAATCTCTTAATGAGAATCAAACACTCAAGATGCGACAAATATGACTTCATCAGACGATGAACATCATTCACTATAACCCATGGGGCGACAAACTGTCTGCCGACTACATCGACACACTGAACAAGTCGATGGATGGGCAGGCCGTGTGCCGTGTCGCGGGTTCTATTCTTGAATTGCGGAAGGAGTTGGCAAGGCAACATGCCGACATAATCGACATACACGGCTGTTGGCACGACTCAATCCCCATTGCCACGGCAATGGCACGCCGCCATCGCACACGCATTGTCGTAACCCCACACGGACAGCTTGAGCCATGGGTGACAAGGCGGCGTTGGCTCACTTCCACACTGCCACGTCAAATCCTCTACCAGTACCGCACCGTGAGCAAAGCCTATTCCGTCATTGTGATGGGCGAGATGGAGCTGAGCAACATGCGGAAGCTCGGATGGACAAACCGAATAGAGACCATAGGCTGCTCACTGTTCACAAGCAGCATAACCGACGGGGAGATGGCTCGGCAGACGCTCGCCGTATTCCGCAAGGTGATGGACAGCAACGTGGTGGAGCTGATGGAGCCAAACACCACCCATGCCCTACACTCGCTCTACAAGGCATGCACCATTGCCGACGCACGTTGGTTGGCGACAGAGGAGCGTGAGGCAGTTGAACAACTCGACGAGAACAGTTGGCGACAGATAGAGATCTACGCTCACCACACATCAACCCTCGTTGACATACGCCACGGAGCAGACGCCCTTGGCATCACCCTACCCGACTGCCGTCCAGCAGAGATAGCCTGCTATCTGCCCGACAACTACGACAAGGAAGCCAACCACCAACGCTTAGCCTCGCTCTCAACCGACGAGAAAGGCATGCACTCGCCAAGCGATGTGGTTGACATGATAAAAGGCTTGAGCCAAAAGACAAGGAAACACACTCTGGGAATAGCCGACATTCTGCAGTTCGCATCAACACTCTATAGGCTGAGGACCGACGAGGACGAGGTGCGCTATCTGCTGACAGAGGCCCAGCTGACAGCCTTCGCGGCACGCATGATGCAGCTTGTCAGGCATTTTACCCTTCTGCCCGACGGTTTCCTCATAGTAACGCCACTCGACGACAAGCGAGCAAGAAATATCAAGAACACAATCCTTAAAAAACTCGAAATATGAAACCGACTGTACATTACGACATCAACAGCGACCTGCGCTACCTCAATCTCCTGTCGCAGTCGTTCCCCTCAGTGGCTGCCGCCAGCACTGAGATAATCAATCTTGAGGCAATCCTCAACCTGCCAAAAGGCACTGAGCATTTCCTTGCCGACCTTCACGGTGAGTATCAGGCATTCCGCCACATACTGAAAAACGCGTCGGGAAACATCAAGCGAAAGGTAAACGAGCTTTTCGGAAGCGAGATCCGCGAGAGCGAGAAGAAAGAGCTCTGCACACTCATCTACTATCCCGAGGAAAAACTTGAACTCGTAAAGGCTTCTGACGAGGACATCGACGACTGGTATCACATCACCATCCACCAACTTGTCCGCATCTGCCGCGACGTCAGCAGCAAATATACACACTCCAAGGTGCGCAAGTCGCTTCCTGCCGATTTCAGCTACATCATAGAGGAATTGCTGCACGAGCGCAGCGACGACACCAACAAGACGGCTTACGTAAAGGTGATTGTAGATACGATCATAACCACAGGACGTGCCGACGACTTCATCATAGACCTCTGCAACGTGATACAGCGCCTTGCCATCGACCAGCTGCACATTCTTGGCGACATATACGACCGTGGACAGGGAGCACACATCATACTGGACACACTGCAACAATACCACAGTTGGGACATACAGTGGGGCAATCACGACATACTGTGGATGGGTGCCAGTGCGGGCAACAACGCCTGCATCTGCAACGTGCTTCGCCTATCGCTGCGCTATGCCAACCTTGCCACGCTTGAGGAAGGCTACGGCATAAACCTCGTTCCACTCGCCACCTTCGCAATGGAGACCTACGCCAACGACCCTTGCACTGAGTTCCAGCCAAAGCTGCTGCGCGGCAACGACATGGACGAGAAGACCCGACAGCTAACGGCTAAGATGCACAAGGCTATTGCCATACTCCAGTTCAAGGAGGAGGCAAGGCTGTTCAAGCGCCACCCCGAATGGAGAATGACCGACCGTTGCATGTTCAACAACATCGACTACGACCGCGCCATCTGCACCATCGACGGCAATGAATATGCCATGACAAGCTGCCTCTTCCCCACCATCGACCCTCAAGAGCCCGACCGACTCACACCCGAGGAGGAACTGCTGATGGAGAAGTTGCACCACTCTTTCGCCGTGAGCGAGAAACTGCACAAGCATATCTCCACCATACTCAGCCACGGCTGCATGTATGCAATATACAACAGCAACCTGCTTTTCCACGCCTCCATACCGCTCAACTACGACGGAACGCTGAAGGCAGTGGAGCTCTACAAGGGCGAGCGCTATAGCGGACTTGAGCTGATGCAGCGCATTGGTATGCTCATCCGTTCAGCCTTCGCGTCAGACACCGACAAGGAGGAGCACGACTATGCCGTTGACTATTTCCTCTACCTTTGGTGCGGAAGCGACAGCCCACTGTTCGACAAGTCGAAAATGGCAACCTTCGAGCGATATTTCCTCACCGACCGCGAGACATACAAGGAAGAAAAGGGAAACTATTTCAAGCTGCGCGACGATGCCGAGGTATGCGACCGCATTCTCGATGCCTTTGGAGTGAGCGGCAGCAACCGCCACATCATCAACGGCCACGTACCAGTGCATGCCTCAAAGGGCGAGAACCCCATAAAGGCAGGCGGAAAGCTGATGGTCATCGACGGCGGATTCAGCGAGGCTTACCACAAGGAGACCGGCATTGCAGGCTATACCCTCGTCTATCACAGCCGTGGGTTCCAGCTCGTACAGCACGAGCCATTCACCTCGGCACAAGATGCCATCAACCGAGGCACCGACATAAAGAGCACCACGCAGATTGTTGAGATGTCAGCCCACCGCATGCTCGTTGCCGACACCGACAAGGGCGTGGAGCTAAGGGCACAGATAAACGACCTGAAGGAACTCCTCTATGCCTACCGCCACGGTTACATAAAGGAGAAACGAGCTTAAAATCCACTGCCATGCCACAGGAACAATCGAACATTAGGGAACGTCAGCGCATCGACATTCAAGAGCCACGGCGCTATAAGGTCATCATACACAACGACGACTTCACCACCATGGAGTTTGTCGTGATGATATTGGAGCAAGTGTTTTTCCTCGATGCTGCCATGGCAGAGGCTTTGATGCTGCAAGTCCATCACTCCAACAAGGCAGTGGTGGGCATCTACACCTACGACATTGCCTTGTCAAAGGCACGGAAAGCAACGAAAATGGCACGCGACAAGGGCTATCCGCTACGCCTCACCGTAGAGCCAGAAGAAAATTGATTATGGCAGAGATAAAACAGACAAACAGGGTCGCACACATCCTTAACGATACAGTAGATTGCTGCAAGGGCTACAGGCATGAGTTCATCATGCCCGAACACTTGTTGCTCGTACTGACCGACAATGACGACTTCTACTCAGCATTGGAAATGTTCCACGACCCTCATGAGCTTGCTGACAATATAGAGAATTACCTCGACAAGACAGAGACTATTCCCGATGGAAACCCCGACGACCCATACCTGGCAAACTACGAGCCAGAACTGTCCTTGCAGATGTCGCAGGTGCTCGAGTATGCCATGGACAGCGCCATCAACAGTGGCACGGATTGTATCGACACACCACATCTCGTCAGGGGCATTCTGCAGCTCGACGAGTCGTGGGCAAAATTCTATCTTAAAGAATGTTTGCGCGACGAGGAGGCAAACTTCATGAGCAAACTGATAACCCTCTGCGAGTGGGACGAGGAACAGCACGACACCACGGACAGGAAAGAGGCATCGGCGGCATGGAAACACCTCGTCACCTGCATGAACGACCACTACAAAAACCATAATCCCCTGATAGGCAGGGAAGAGGAACTGACACGCACCGTTCAGGTGCTTTGCCGTTGCGACAAGAACAACCCTCTTCATGTTGGAGAGCCAGGCGTGGGAAAGACCGCCTTGGTGTGGGGACTTGCCCAACGCATTGAGGAAGGCAAAGTGCCCGACAGGCTCAAGCATAGCCGCATCTATCAGCTCGACCTTGGCACACTCTTGGCAGGAACACAATACCGGGGCGATTTCGAGAACCGCATAAAGCAAATAATGGACGGCATCGGAAAGGAAAGCGGAAACAACATCGTATATATCGACGAGATACACACCCTCGTTGGCGCTGGGGCTATAGGCGATGGGGCAATGGACGCCTCCAACATGCTGAAGCCCTATCTCGAGTCAGGCACCATACGTTTCATCGGGTCAACCACCTATGAGGAATACAACAAGCATTTCTCACGCTCAAAGGGTCTTGTGCGCCGTTTCCAACAGATCGACATTCCTGAGCCAACGGTGGCAGAGACGGTGAATATCATCAAACAGCTGAAACCGAGATACGAGGAATTCCACCATGTGAGCTACACCGACGAGGCAATAGCGTTCGCAGTAGAGGCAAGTGCCAAGCACATCAACGACCGCTACCTTCCCGACAAGGCAATAGACCTCATCGACGAGGCAGGCGCTGCCATGGAGGTAGCAAGGCAAATAGCCGAAATAGGGAAGAAGGAGATTGCCGACGTGCTGTCAAGAATATGCAAGGTAGATGCCTTGGCTGTGGCTGAGGACGACGACTACCGAAAGCTGGAAAACCTCTCCCAACGCATGCTCTCACAGATTTACGGACAAGACGAGGCTATCAGCCAGGTTGTAGAGGCGGTGCAGATGTCACGCGCTGGACTACTTGATGACAACAAGCCCCTCGCCTCACTGCTCTTTGTCGGTCCTACAGGTGTTGGAAAGACAGAGGTGGCGCGTGTGCTCGCACGCGAGCTTGGCATAGAGATGGTGCGCTTCGACATGAGCGAGTTTGCCGAGAAGCACTCCGTGGCAAAGCTCATCGGATCACCTGCGGGCTACATTGGCTATGAGGACGGCGGCCTGCTGACCGATGCCATTCGCAAGTCGCCCAACTGCGTACTCCTGCTCGACGAGATAGAGAAGGCACATCAGGACATCTACAACATCCTGCTGCAGGTGATGGACTATGCACGCCTGACCGACAACAAGGGTCGCCATGCCGACTTCCGCAACGTAATTCTCATCATGACCTCCAATGCCGGGGCACAATATGCCTCACAAGGCTCCATCGGCTTCAACAGCAACATGAGCCGTGGCGATGCAATGATGAAACAGGTAAAGAAAACATTCAAGCCCGAATTCCTCAACCGTCTCTCCGCCTCTGTGGTATTCCACGACATGAACCGCCAGATGGCATCGCTCATCCTGCAAAAGAAACTGCGTGAGCTTGACACCAAGCTGCAAGCACGGAAAGTGAGGATGACACTTAGCCAAGCAGCCTTCGACTATATTCTCAACAAGGGCTTCACGGCAGAGTATGGTGCGCGCGAGCTTGACCGAGTGATTTCCCAGAAACTAAAGCCGCTGCTGATGCGTGAGATATTGTTCGGCACACTGAGGCAAGGAGGCGAAACCAACATCGACCTAAAGGATGGCAGTCTATCTATTGGATGACAATCTATGGTTCCCCAACCCTCATGAGGGTGAGGAGGACGGGCTGATTGCCGTTGGCGGCGACCTTTCGGTCAACCGCCTGCTTTTGGCATATAGCTATGGCATATTCCCTTGGTATTCCTTCCGCTTCTCCGACGAGCCGCACTGGTATTGCCCCCTCGACCGTTTCGTCATTTTCCCCAACGACATCCACGTCAGCCACTCAATGCGCCAACTCATACGTCAGCAGAAATACCATACTACCATCAACCAGGCATTCCCCGCCGTCATCCGTGGCTGTGCCTCAGCTGACGGACGCAACCTCGAGTCAGGCGCATGGCTTGGCAGCGACATGATAAAGGCCTACACCAAGCTCCACCATCTTGGCTATGCCATGAGTGTCGAGGTATGGGAACAGCAAGGAAACCTTGTCGGTGGTCTTTATGGCATTGCCATCCGCAATGCCTTCTTTGGCGAGAGCATGTTCTCGTTGGTCCCCAATGCCTCCAAGCTCGCCCTCATCCATCTTGCCCAAACCATGGCATCCCACAACGGCATCCTCATCGACTGCCAGTTTGAGACACCCCACCTCCGCTCAATGGGTGGCAAACACATCTCCTACGACGAATACATGCAACTGCTCTCATTTGGGGATAAATAAATTTTGCTCCTTAGTCGCAGTAAGGCTGTATAACACATTATCCGTTTGCTTTATTTAACATTCCCATATTTTACCTTTCGGCTTTTCAACGGTTATATATGTAGAACAAGGCATTTGGAAGAGCTCGTGAAATGTTATTGTATCAATGTTTGTTTAACCACAAAAAAAGGAGAAGAATATGAGAATAGAAACAATTAAGAAGTGTTTTATGGTAATGCTTTTGGGACTTGCATGCAATGCGGCAATGGCTCACAAAGTGCATAAACCACGGAGCGTGGCAAAGAAAAAAGTGATAGTGGTGGTGAAACATACCTGCCCATGCCACAAAAAGAAGATTAAGGGATGGCGATAGACGAGAAAGCCATTGTCGGGGCTATGAGAACTGACGCTGAGAAGGGCTTCCGATTGCTGATGCAGAGCTATAAGGAACCGGTGTATTGGCACATACGCAGATTGGTCGTATCGTACGACGATGCGCAGGACGTGGCACAGGAGACATTCCTAAAGATTTACCGCTCGTTCAGCCAATACACCGACAGTGGCACGCTGACGGCATGGATATACAAGATAGCCACAAACGAGGCATTGCGCCTCATCGGCAAGAAAGCACAAGAAGCGCACGCCGTCCTACCATCGCAAATGTTGGACGAGGGCTTTGCCGACGAATATGTGGACTACGACGATGCCATGGGAGTGAGCTTCCAGCGTGCCATTCTCTCGTTGCCCGACAAGCAACGGATAGTGTTCAACCTCCGTTACTACGATGAGCTAACTTATGGTGAGATTGCCGAAATTGTTGGCTCAACGGCGGTTAACGTGAAGGCGAACTATCATTTGGCAAAAGAAAGAATTGTGAAATACATTAAAGCGAACGACTAATATGGGCAATATGAATGATTTTGATTTCAACTCCGTAGGGAAACGTATGCCATACAAAGTGGAGGACGGTTTTTTCGAGCGGTTTGAGGAACAGGTTGCGGCAAAGGCTCTTTGCGACAACAAGGTTGGCAAGGGGCGGAAGATGTCGGTAAGGCTTCGTATTCCCATACGCTTGGCGTTGACCGCAGCTGCCGTGTTGCTTGTGGGCATGGTCGTTTGGCGTAACCTCTACCCACAGGACACTGTTGACTTCGACAGCGTGGAAACGGCTTTCGCCCACCTGAGCGAGGAAGACCAGCAGTATCTGCTCGACACTTACGATGAAGACATTTTTATTAACACTTACAACAATGAAACAGACAATGAATAAACTATTCCTTTCAATCGTTGTGGCTTTTGCCGCAACCATATTCTGCGGAACAGTATCCGCACAGTCGAAAACAGACAAGCGCGTCTCACGCGAACAGCTTGCAGAGAAGCAGGCAAGACACATTGCCCAGCAACTGGCATTTGACGACAAAACGACGCAACTTTTTGTTGCGACCTACTGCGACTGCCAAAAGGAAATCTGGGCTCTTGGTCCACGAGCAAAGGCAGAGCGTCGCGGCGAGATGTCTGACAAAGAGAGCGAACAGACACTGAAGAACCGCTTTGAGCACAGCCAGAAAATTCTCACCATCAGGGAGAAATACTACAAGAAATACAGCGAGTTCCTGACACAGAAGCAAATAATGCGTGTCTATGAGATAGAGAAACAAATGATGAAGAAGTTGCAGGAGGTGAGGGAACATAAGAGAAGGACGGATATAGAAACCAAGGAACGTATGAAGAGGAAAAAGTTCGTAGAAAGGAATGTCGCAGCAAAGGCGAGCAAAGGCGCATAAAAAGTTATCTGAAGTAGGCTTCCGTTTTATGTTCCGCAATGGTGGACGTACATTCCGCAACATAAAACGAACCTACTTCGCTACAAATACTTCAATAGAAAAGTTGTTTTGTGAATATTATGTCCTTTGCTATCCTTTGGGATGGTCTCGGGATGCTTTTAGGACGGTTACGGGCGAGTTGTAAATAATTCTCCCAAATATATCCCATCTTCATTTACGACTTTGACAATTTAACACGCTTCACAATAGGAGTGTGGGTGTCTCACCCACACTTTGCTGGATTAGTATAGACTATGCAACCTAAACTTAACTCAACAACTTAGTGATTATAAGAAAGTTCAATATTTAATTGCAAATTCAGTATTTATTCCTGTTTTTGTAAAGTTACGATTTGAAAATTCCAT
>CAMAGM010000037.1 GCA_945833995.1 uncultured Prevotella sp. | reverse complement strand
AGAGGCACCGGGGGTTCGAATCCCTCTCTCTCCGCTCCATAGTCTTATTAATTTTTAAAAGGGCTGGGTCACATGGCGTTGTGGACAGCCCTTTTATTTTGCATGTAGCTTTTGATAAGTTACTGAAAATGAAGCGGTTGGCTTTTTGTTTATAGTTGTTCCCTGTTTTAATCCGATATTTTTTTACTATTAAGGGATTGGGTTTCCTAATAATTTTTGTTGTTTTTTCGTGGCTAATGATAGCTGTTATTGCGAAATTGGTTACACTTTGGTTACACCCCGTTTTAAAATTGATTACACCTTGACGCGAATTTGCACAATATTTCACCCCGTCCCTTTTAAAAAATGATTTTTAACATATAATAACTGCTAGTACCAGTGGCATGCGAAGAAATACGATAAAAAGATGGAAATATATTTGGCTATATGAAATTTTTATAGTAATTTTGCAGTGCTATTTAGCAAAGATCTACTTATATATGAACGCAACAAAACCGAAAATATCAATAGTCATTCCGTTTTATAACGTAGCCCCATACTTTCTTGACTGTCTGCGCTCCATAGCCAATCAAGACTACGACGGGGAGGTGGAGTGTCTGCTCGTGGATGACAGAGGTCAGGATGAGAGCGCACAGATTGCCATTGATTTTATGAATGAGTATGAGGGACCAATATCCTTTAGGATTGTTATAAGAGAGGAGAATGGCGGCTTGTCTGCTGCAAGAAATAGTGGGATGGACTGTGCAACAGGTGAATACATTATGTTTGTAGATAGCGATGATGAGATTTCGCCAGACTGTCTATCCAAGTTGGTCCGACCATTGTTGACAGAAAGGTATGACTGTGTTATGGGCAAATATGATACACTCCCCATCGTCCATACAAATCCTGCTGACACCTTGCATGAAGGTGTCTTGCTCCGTGAAAGAGAAATCTTTGAGGCTAAGAGGGATGGGAAAATATCAATTGCAGCGTGGAACAAGTTGTACAGAAGAGATTTCCTGAGGATAAAGGACTTGAGGTTTATGGAAGGGATATTATGGGAGGATACCCCATGGACCATCGAGTTTTGCCTATTGGCAAAATCTATGTATATTATAGAAGATGTTACTTACTTTTACAGGAAACGTCGTGGCAGTATTACTACCGCGTCGTGGGATTTGGATGTCTTGATAGACAACCATTTGCAGATATCTAAGGAAATTCGTCATTTCATGAGGCTTCGCGATGTAGAGAATTGCGATTTCGTTTTTGACTATTTGTCGCGGCTTCTTTTTGTTAAAATGGCTACTTCCGCAATTAACAAGGAACCCAAACCTCAACGTAAGCAGTATGTTGTAGTAAGAAAGGCGATGAAGCCTTCTTGGTGGAAGGCATTTAAGGCAAATGGCAGAAACATCAAATCACAAATCGTTGACTTTCATTTGTTTTTTCCTCCTTTTTGGGGTTACCATGTTGTAATGTTCTTAAGATATATGTTGTGGTTGGCGGTCATTAAGTTTGGTTTTATGGGCATCGTGGTTAAGAACTCACGCACATATTACAATATGAACAGTAGTCCATCGTATTAAGTCTGTATATGTCCCCGTCCCCAAAGTGGAGACGGGGAACAGACAATTCAATAAGCCTCGTCGGTAGCCAACTCCTCCTTGTCGAGCTTCTTCTTGTCGATGGAATACCATGCATAGACAATGTAGGCAAGAACGAAAGGAACGAGTATGCTAACCACTGACATCACGCTGAGTGTAAACTCACTACTGCAGCTGTTGGCAATGGTGAGCGAGCTCTGCAGATCGGCATTCGACGGATAGTAGGCAGTGTTGTTCAGACCTGCCGTAAGCAGGAGCGAGAGCACCGTGAGCACAGTGCCGATGCCCGCTGGCCAGATGCCACAGATGTAGGTCTTGCTGACAATGGTGCGGATGATACCATAGAGGACAAGCACCACGCCTACAACAAGCACTAAAGTGACCCACCAAAGCGTAAGCAGGTTGTCGAGATACTTCATCGGCACGATGGATATGACGCCCGATGCAGGGTCGTAGGCATAGCCATCCTTTAGCAACACACGGACGAGGAAAGCCACGAAAAGCACCACGAAAGGTACTGCTGCGCCAATAAGACGCACACTTCCTCGGCAGCGAATGTTCTCGTCGTTGACGTTGTTCATCACATAAAGTATGCCAAGCACACGGGCAAGGAAGAATACAGCGAAGCCAAGCACGAGGTTCCAAGGGTCGAGCAGTGCGTCGAGACCGTGGCTGGCATTTGCCCAAGAGCTTATGACAGGCTGCAGCTCAAAGCCCTCCACCATGTTGTCCTTTGCCACTATAAAGTTCGAGCCATTGAAAAACGTTGCCACGGCACCACCGAGAAGCAGTGGGCCAAGTATGCCGTTCAGCACAAGGCACCACTGGAAGGTGCGCGCTCCGAGCAGGTTGCCCAGCTTGTTCTGAAACTCGTAGCTCACCGCCTGCAGCACGAATGAGAACAGGATGATCATCCAAAGCCAATAGGCACCGCCGAAGCTGGTGCTATAGAACAATGGGAAGGAGGCGAAGAAAGCTCCGCCAAAAGTTACGAGCGTGGTGAACGTGAACTCCCACTTGCGGCCAGTAGAGTTGACTATCAACCGCCGCTCAACATCATTTGCCCCAAGCGAGAAGAGCATGGAATTGGCACCCTGCACAAACATCAGGAAAACCAATAGGGCTCCAAGCAACGATACGAGGAACCACCAATATTGTTGTAAGAATGTATAATCCATATATTTTTTCTTTATAGTCCGTTTTCTTAATTAAGAATTAATAATTATGAATTAAGAAAATATGCAATTCCCTACTCTTTAATTTTTAACTCTTAATTTTTAACTCTTAATTCTCAATTCTCTGGTCCCTTCTTTATTGCCTTCAGCATGATGCTTATCTCTACTGCGAGCAGGGCTGTGAACAGTGCGAGGAAAATGAAGAACGTGAGGGCTACGCTGCCTGAACCGACGTTGCTCACGCCCACCCATGTTGGCATCATGTCCTGAATAGCCCAAGGCTGACGACCAAACTCAGCCACGAGCCAGCCCGACTCGCTACAGATGTAGCCAAGTGGCACAAGAGCTATCGCCGCAATGTTGAACCACTTGAACTTATTGTCGCCAAGGTCTGCCTTATAAGAAAGGAAAAGGCTTACGGCAAAGAATAGCAGGAACAACGTGCCGAGCCCAACCATCACGCGGAACGCGTAGAAACAAAGTGGTATGGAAGGCACGAGCTGAGCCTTGTCGGTCACATAGCCGTAGCCGAAATATTTCATGTTTTGGTCAATGTCGCCCTTCAAGGCATCGAGCTGTGCCGATTGCTCTGCGGTGGCTTCCTTGCCCTTTAGGCTCGACTTCAGCTTCCAATAGTCCTTGAGGGCTACGATGGCTTTCTTTCCACGCTCAATCTTCTCGTCTGCCGAAGGCTCTATGGAGCCGTCTTGGTTTTTGTAGCCACCACGCAGGATATCGTTAACGCCAGGCACATAGCCGTCAATGTCGCGAGTGGCAAGGAAGGAGAGTGCGTAAGGAATGTCTATCTTCAAGGCAGGTGCTTCCTCGTTGGCGTAGTCGGGCTGCGAGAAAGGATTGACAAGTGCAATGGCAGTCAAACCCTGAGCCTCGCCTCCATTGTAGAGAGCCTCCATCGCGGCAAGTTTCATTGGCTGCACCTGTGCCACCTTGTATGCCGAGCCGTCGCCTGTGTGCATGGCGAGCAATATGCCCACAAGTCCCACCAAAGAGCCAACACGGAGGCTCTTCAATGCCATCTCTTGCTCACGCTTGCGGAGCAGATAGTAGCAGCTAACGGCAACGGTGAACAATGCTCCTATAATCCAAGCCGAGGTTACGGTATGGCAGAACTTGTTCACTGCGAATGGCGACAAGGCAACCTCTGCAAACGAGACCATCTCGTTGCGCATCGTGTCGGGATTGAACGCACAACCAACAGGGTATTGCATCCATGAGTTGGCAACGAGAATCCACCACGCCGAGAACGTCGCGCCAAGGCCTGTGAGCCATGTAGAGGCAAGATGGACGCCACGGCCGACCTTGTTCCAACCGAAGAACATTATGGCTACGAAGGTCGATTCCATAAAGAACGCCACGATGCCCTCAATGGCGAGGGGCGCACCGAAAATGTCGCCTACGAACCATGAGTAGTTGCTCCAGTTGGTACCAAACTGAAATTCCAGAATGATGCCCGTGGCAACACCCATGGCAAAGTTGATGCCAAAGAGTTTCTGCCAAAAGATGGAAGTGCGCTTCCAGAACTCGTTTCTCGTGCGGTAATAGCACGTTTCCATGATGCCCATCACGAGTGCCAAGCCGAGGGTCAGCGGCACGAACAGCCAGTGATAGATGGCGGTAAGCGCAAACTGCGCTCTTGCCCAATCCACGGCTGCGGGGTCAATGTTCATTAGTAGTTGTGTCATAATATTTATGTTTTTTGTTACTTAATTCCCAAGTATTTCCGTTGCCACGAACTCCGCCTCGTGTCCCTTCTCGGCATTCTCTTCTATGTGGTCGTGGAAGAAGAACACCTTGAGTATGACGAAAATGATGAACAGTTTCACCAAAATCACCAACCAAAGCAGCTTCCCAAGTCTCATGTTGCGGAAGCCCTCAATGTAGAAACGGAATATCCTTTTTAGCATAGTTGTTTGTTTTAGAGGTGAGGGGTGAGTGGTTAGTGGTGAGAAAATAGCAAAAGCATTGTTCTTTAGTTAGAATCTGCGCAGTGAAGTATTCTCTCACTTCTTACCTCTCACTCCTCACCTCTCACTTCTCACCTCTTTTTAATCGCAAACTTAAAGTTATAGTCCTTATAAGGCAGACGGTACTGCTCCAACGGCCATGCGCCCCAACTGTTTACACAGCCAAGACCAATCTGACGTTGCTGAATGTGCACCTGTGTGAGTGGGCGTGGTACGAGGTCGCCACTATGGCGTCCCCATTTCTTGTCCTTGTCGTCGCCGTCGTCAAGGTCTTCGGTCAGATAGTTCAGTGCCGAGCACTCCATTGGCGCGTCGCTGATGAATGTCAAACCCTCGCCAGTCTTTTTGTCAACCACCGAGAACGAGCGCACGTCGGTGTGGTTGCCGCTCTCTTGCGGACGTATGTACTCAAAATATTCGTCAGCCACACGAGCCTCATACTGACCGATGAACTCGCTTGAGTTGCGGTCGGAGTAGTTCTCCACTGGTCCACGACCGTAATACTCTATTGTGTTGAAGCGCTCTGGCATCTGAAGCTGCATTCCATAGCGGAACATCTCTGGTGCTTTCTCCACCGTCTTGTCGGCATCGAAGTCCTGTTCCACCACCAATGTGCCATCGGGCTTCAGCGTGTAGGTCAGTTCAAGTTCGCCTTTCACCTTTTCCATCTCCAGCTCTACCTTCACAATACGGTTGTTGCCCTCTGTCTCGTGGCAAATGTCCTTAACTTTCAGTCCGGGCTCTTTCCATGCTGCGAAACGGCGTTGCAGCTGTGCGCCGTAGTCGTTGTCTGTTGGGGCACGCCAGAACTCTGGGGTCACCGACTCACGCTCAACGAGCATCTCCTTGCCGTCAACATCAAGATAGTCTATCATGCCCGACCATTTGCCAATAGTGACAGCCATGCCCTGTGCCTCCATCTTTATATAGGCCTCTGTCTCTGTGAGCTTTGGCAGTTCGCCATCGACCGTAGCCTTTAGATTTGGGAAATTGTATGGCTGCACCACGGTTTGGTATTTTGCCAATGTCTGCCCCTTATCCACAAGTAGTTCGCCATTCTTCGACTTGAAGTAGAACTGCAGTGTAATCTCCGCCCCCGGGTTCTGCTCCTTAAGTTCAGCTATTTTCTGTGCCAGCTGCTGACACTCAAACTGCTTGCGCTGCTGTGGCTTGATGCCGTCGATGTTTATAACGGCATTGTTGTAGCTTGGCTCGCCGTTCACGCTCACGCAGATGTCAAGCACTGCATAGTCAGTCGTACGGAAGAAGTTCTCGTTATATACAGTGAACTTGCCCTTGGGCGCATCCACATTCTCAATCCATAGGTTCTGGTAGTAGTAAGCGACCTCGTGTGCATGTGGGTTCAGTCGGCGGTCGGGTGCTATGATTCCGTTGCAGTTGAAGTTGTAGTCGCTTGCGGGATAGCGCCCATAGTCGCCACCATAGGTGAATATGGTGCGCCCTGTGGTGCGGCTCTTGTCGCTCAGGCCCTGGTCAACGAAATCCCAGATGTAGCCACCCTGATATTTCGGATATTTTCTAATCAAGTCCCAATACTCCTTGAAGCCACCCATCGAGTTACCCATTGCGTGGGCATACTCACACTGGATGAGCGGACGTGGGTTGTCGCCCTTTGAGTATTTCTCGCAGCCCTCATAGCCATAGTACATTGGGCAGAACACGTCGGTCTTGCCGTCCTGTCTCGCCTGCTCATACTGGCATGGGCGAGTCTTGTCGGTTGCCTTCACCCAGTCGTAGGCACGCTCGAAGTTGATGCCATAGCCCGCCTCGTTGCCAAGGCTCCACACCACGATTGACGGGTGGTTGCGCAGCGTCAGCACGTTTGCCTGGTTGCGCTCCATGTGCGCCAGCTCGAAACGTGGGTTCTTTGCCAAGGTTTTCTCGCCATAGCCCATACCGTGCGACTCTATGTTTGCCTCGGCAGTTACGTAGAGTCCATACTCGTCGCAGAGGTCATACCAACGTGGGTCGTCGGGATAGTGGCATGTGCGCACGGCGTTGATATTCAGTTGTTTCATTATCTTGATGTCCTGAATCATACGCTCAATGCTTACCACATAGCCAAAGTCAGGGTCGAGCTCGTGGCGGTCAGCACCCTTGAAGAGCACAGGTTGTCCGTTTACGAGCATCTGTCCACCCTTTATCTCAACCTTGCGGAAACCTACTTTCTTCCTCACTGTCTCCACATCCTTGCCACTGCTCTTCAGCGTAATGTCCAACGTATATAAATAAGGTGTCTCAGCTGTCCATGCCTTAACGTTCCTCACCTCAATCACTCCCCTTGGACAAGGAGCCATTGCTGGCAGCTCAACATTCTCCACCTGTTTGCCGTCAGGATCTCTCAAGGTCAGCTCCACGTTTGCCTTCTTGTTGCCCGCGAGTGGCATTTCGAACGCAAGGCGACCATTGGTGTAGTTGTCAGTCAGTTCCGCGCTGATTACCACGTCGGCAATGCGTGTCTTCGAGCGCGAGTAGAGATAAACCTCGCGGGCAATACCCGTGAAACGCCAGAAGTCCTGATCCTCAAGATAAGAGCCGTCGCACCAGCGCATCACCTGCATGGCAATGAGGTTTTTGCCCTTCTTCAAATATTTAGTTATGTTGAATTCTGCTGCTATCTTCGAGTCCTCGCTATAACCCACATACTTGCCGTTCACCCATAGGGTGAGATTGCTCGTTGCCGAACCAACATGGAAGAACACCTCATGTCCTTGCCACGACTCAGGCAGCGTAAACTCGCGGCGGTATGAGCCAACATAGTTGTCCTGCTCTCCAATGAAAGGAGGATCGGTCTTGAATGTGGTTGACCACGCATAGCCCGAGTTGCGGTAGATGCGGTCACCGTAGCCATTTATCTCAAACAGACCGGGTACGGGGAAATCCACCCACTGCGAGTCGTCGAACTGCAGTTTGAAGAAGTCCTTAGGACGGTCGTAGTAGTTCTTCACGAAATTAAACTTCCACATTCCCTCCATCGACAGGTAGCGCGACGACGATGCCTTGTCGCCCTTCTCCGCAAGAGCCTTGCTCTCAAATGCGAAGAAATGGTCACGTCGCTGTTCCCTGTTCTCTTGATTAAGTTCCGGTGTGTTCCAAGCCATAGGCTTCTGTGCCATTGCGTCTGCAAAGGCAACCAGTCCACATGCTGCGGTAATGAATAGTTTCTTCCTTATTTTCATAATTGTTATTTGATTAATAGTTATTATTATCAAGTTTTTAAATCTTAGCTGCAAAATTAATAAAATATTTTATATTCGCAACACTTTTACCCATCTTTTTTTCACAAATGCACAAAAATATCTTTCTATCTATTTCATCTTGATAATATCGCACCACCTTGTGGTAGGGTTTGGACTCCTGAAATCGTGCTTGATAGCATCGGAGAACACTTCGGCCTTGCCCTCGCCGCCTTTCTTCGTATATTGCTGAGAGCCAAGCACCAAGGTCTCCGTACCGTAAATGCGGTTTATGCGGTCCAGAGTGCCGTCCAGACTCCTTAGCTTATCATATTTCTCTGAGGAAATGTCAAACAAGTCCTGCTGTATTGGGGTGTCGGGTGTTATGCCCATTACTATCACTCCCGCCTTCTTGTATTGATATCCTGCTCGGAATATCCTTTTCAAGGTAGATTTCGCAGCCTGGACTATGGTCTTTGTAGAATTGGTTGGGGTTATGAGCCTCTCTTCCTCAAATTTCCAATACTGACCGAGGTCTTCCCTAAATGGATTGGTGTTGATGAACACACCTACGACTGAAGCCACGGTCTTCTTCGCCCTCAGTTTCTCGGCACACCTTGCGGCGTAGTTGGATACATGGGTACTGATAGTCTCAAGGTCAGACAACATACCGTTGAAGCTACGGCTTGTGCAGATGCTCTTCTTCTTGGCATACTCCTCGTTGGGCACACAGTCCTCGCCATTAAGCTCTGCCCAAGTTCTCTCGATGACAATGTTGTTGAAAGTCAGCCTAATCCAATCACGGTGCATCTTCGAGAAGTCGTATGCGCTCCTCACTCCGTATGCCGAGAGTTTTGCGGCATATCTCCGTCCTATTCCCCACACCTTCTCCACAGGAAAAAGCCTCAATGCCTTTTCCCTTTTCTCTTCGCTGTCAATCACGCAACAATGGTAGTAGCCGGGGAAATGTTTTGCAAAATAGCTTGCCACCTTTGCCAACGTCTTGTTCTGTGCAATGCCAATGCTTACAGGCATCCCTACCCATTGCCTTATTTTCCTATGCAATCCCTCGCCCCAAACCTTAAGGTCAATGTCGTCAATGCCATTGAAATAAACGAAACACTCGTCTATGGAATAGCGGAAATAGGCGGGAGCTTCAGCCTTGATGATGGAAACTATACGCCCGGTCAGTTCGCCATACAATTCATAGTTGGAGGAAAACACGGCAATCTTTGCCTCAGGAAACATCTGACCGAGTTGGAAATAAGGCGTACCCTCCTTTATACCCAATGCCTTAGCCTCGTTGCTTCTCGCCACCACGCACCCGTCGTTATTTGACAACACGACGACTGGCTTTCCCTCCAAGTCCGGACGGAAAACCCTCTCACACGATACGTAGCAGTTGTCGCAGTCGATAATGCCGTACATCTCGTTACAACTTTTCAAAAGTCCTAATCAGGTGAACCACCACACCCCACACCTCGAAATGGCTTCCCTCATCTATCTTGAACACAGGATAGTTCTTATTGGCAGGCCTCAGTTCTATATATCCGTCCTCTTTGTGGGTCAAATCAAGATATTTCATAGTAAACTCGCCATTCCAATAAGCCACGACTATTGAGCCGTCGTGTGGCTCCACGGCGCGGTCAATTATCACCCTGTCACCGTCAAATATTCCCGCATCCTTCATCGAGTCGCCCTCAACGTCTCCATAGAACGAAGCCTCAGGGTGGCGTATGTAGTCGCGGTTGAAGTCGAGGGTATCATGCCGATAGTCGTCGGCAGGGGAGGGGAATCCCGCAGCCACTGAAGCATGGATCAACTCAAGCTGCGAGTCAAACAGTCCTTTTCTTATTTTTATATTACTCATTGTAAGCCAAACTAAGATTATCTCCAACTGAGTTGCAAAGATAATATAATAGTTTCACATAATGTAGCTATTGTTTTAAGGCTTGGGATACTTGCGAGTCCAGCCGTCCCAACGGAGTCGCATCACGCCGAAGAACGCCTCGCCGAAGATGCCTCCACTCATCTTGCTCACTCCCTCGCGGCGGTTGACGAAGATGACAGGCACTTCCTTTATGCGGAAGCCAATCTTGTAGGCGGTGAATTTCATCTCTATCTGGAAGGCGTAGCCCTTGAAGCGGATCTTGTCAAGCTCCATGGTCTCGAGCACTCGGCGGCGGTAGCACTTAAAGCCCGCCGTGGTGTCGTGAACCTTGAAGCCGGTGACTAAGCGGACATACATTGAGGCGAAGTAGCTCATCAGCACTCTGCCAATAGGCCAGTTCACCACGTTAACTCCCGATACGTAGCGCGAGCCGATGGCAAGGTCGTAGCCATCGTCGTGGCAGGCGGAGTAGAGGCGTGGTAGGTCGGCTGGGTCGTGGCTGAAGTCGGCATCCATCTCGAAGATGTATTGGTAGTCGTGTTCCAATGCCCATCGGAATCCGCGTATGTAGGCAGTGCCGAGACCGAGTTTCCCGCTGCGCTCGACGATGAAGAGGCGGTCGCTGAACTCGTCGGCAATGAGCCGTTTTACGATGGCTGCCGTCCCGTCGGGCGAGCCGTCGTCTATTATGAGAATGTGGAAACACTTCTCCAAAGCGAACACCGCACGTATGATTTTCTCGATGTTCTCTTTCTCGTTGTATGTCGGTATGATGACAATGCTGTCGCTTTCGTGTGCCATAGGAAAATTTTTTTCGTGCAAAAGTAATGTAGAATGATGGAATAACAAAATAAAATAGGGAATTTTTTGTTTATTTCGCCATTTATAAGTAATTTTGCAAGCCAATAGAAGAAATGACGATACAGGATCTACAACAACTCTGCGCCAAGTCGCCCAAGGTGGCGGCACTGGCAAAGGCGGTGGGAAATGTCCGGATAAGGAACATTTTCCTCGACGGGCTATTGGCTTCGTCTGCTCCGCTGACCTTCGCCGCTCTTGCCGAGCGGACAAGACAGACAATGCTCTTCGTACTAAACGATGCCGATGAGGCCGGCTATTTCTACCACGACCTGACACAGGTCATGGGCGACCGCCAAGTGCTCTTTTTCCCATCGTCGTACAAGCGTGCAGTGAAGTATGGGCAGCGCGACGCTGCGAGTGAGATACTCCGCACCGAGGCCCTCTCAGCACTCAACACATCCGTCTCCTCTGAACAAACCTCCCATCCCTCACCTCTCACCCCTCACCCCTCATTATACATCGTGTCCTATCCCGATGCCATTGCCGAGTTGGTAGTCTCGCGCGAGAAACTCGACGACAGGACACTGCTACTGAAGAACGGTGATACGATAGACCCGACCGACGTGGTGAGGATCTTAAGGGAGTATGGCTTCTCGGAGGTTGACTATGTTTACGAGCCGGGACAGTTCGCACGACGAGGCAGCATTCTCGACGTATTTTCTTATTCGTCGGAATATCCATTCCGCATCGACTTCTTCGGCGACGACATTGACTCCATACGCACCTTTGAGGTGGAGACGCAGCTCTCGCGTGACAAGCGTGAGCAAGTGGAAATAGTGCCCGAGCTGGCTGCCAACGAGGGCGAGAAGGTGCCGATGCTCGATTTCCTGCCCGAAGGTACAATCATTGCCATGCGCGACCTGCAACTGGTGTGCGAGGCGGTGGCGCAGATCTACGACGAGGGTTTCTCGTCGCAGGCGGTGACAGAGAAGTTGGAGAGTGCGACGGAGATGGAGCGTAGCGATATAATGAAGCAAATGAGGCGTGAGAGCCAGTTGGTGAGCGGCGAGGTGTTCAAGCGCCGCCTGCTCGACTTCCGCACCGTGGAGTTCGGTCATCGTTCGGCTCGTGCCTCAGATGCCATAATTCACTTCAACGTCTCGCCGCAGCCGCTGTTCCACAAGAACTTCGACCTAATAAAGCAGACCCTCGACGATTTCCAGATGCGTGGCTACAAGCTCTATATTCTTGCCGACAGCCCAAAGCAGCAGGAAAGGCTAAGGGAAATATTCGGGTCGGACAATGTGTTCGTGCCGGTGGACAAGACCTTCCATGAGGGCTTCACCGACAACGACCTGAAACTCTGCCTATTCACCGACCATCAGATATTCGACCGATTCCACAAGTACAACCTACGCTCCGACAAGGCGCGAAGTGGCAAGGTGGCACTGACGCTGAAGGAGATAAGGCAGTTTGAGGTTGGCGACTATGTGGTGCATGTTGATCACGGAATAGGCAAGTTCGGAGGATTGGTGCGCATGCCACAGGGTGACAGCTATCAGGAGATGATAAAGATCCAGTATCAGCACGGTGACTCCATCTATGTGTCGATACACTCATTATATAAGGTGTCGAAATACAAGGCACAGGACAACGGCGAGCCGCCACGCCTGAGCCATCTCGGCACAGGACAGTGGGAACGCCTGAAGGAGCGTACAAAGAAGAAGATAAAGGACATTGCACGCGACCTGATAAAGCTCTACTCTCGCCGACGCCACGAGAAGGGATTTGCCTTCAGCCACGACTCCTTCCTGCAGCATGAGCTTGAGGCGAGCTTCCTCTACGAGGACACGCCAGACCAGCTGAAAGCCACCAACGAGGTGAAGGCAGACATGGAGAGCCAGAAGCCGATGGACCGACTAGTGTGTGGCGACGTGGGATTCGGAAAGACCGAGGTGGCCGTGCGCGCGGCGTTCAAGGCTGCCTGCGACTCTAAGCAAGTGGCAGTGCTCGTGCCTACCACGGTGCTTGCCTACCAGCACTTCCAAACCTTCACGAAACGACTGAAAGACCTGCCAGTGAGGGTTGACTACCTGACGAGGGCAAAGACGACAAAACAAACCAACGAGGTGCTGCGCGACCTGGAGGCGGGAAAGATTGACATCCTCATCGGCACACACAAGCTCATTGGCAAGCAAGTGAAGTTCAAGGATCTTGGACTGCTGATAATTGATGAGGAGCAGAAATTCGGTGTCTCGACGAAGGAGAAGCTGCGACAGATGAAGACCAACGTCGATACGCTGACAATGTCGGCAACGCCGATACCGCGAACGCTGCAGTTCTCGCTCGTAGGGGCGAGGGACATGAGCGTGATTCAGACACCGCCTCCAAACCGCTATCCAATCCAGACAGAGATACATACCTTCGGCGTGGAGATAATAACCGATGCGGTGAACTTCGAGATGAGCCGCAACGGTCAGGTCTATTTCGTTAACAACCGCATCAGCGACCTTCCACGCATAGCGGAGATGATAAAGAAATACATTCCCGACGTGCGCATAGCCATAGGGCACGGTCAGATGAAGCCTGAGGAACTGGAGAAGATTATTCTTGGCTTCGCAAACTACGACTATGACGTGCTGCTCTCGACAACCATCGTGGAGAACGGAATTGACATTCCGAATGCCAACACCATAATAATAAACGGAGCACAGAACTTCGGACTTAGCGACCTACACCAGATGCGTGGCAGAGTGGGACGAGGCAACCGAAAGGCTTTTTGCTATCTGCTCGCACCGCCCCTGTCAGCACTCAACCACGAGTCGCGCCGCCGACTGGAGGCACTGGAGAATTTCAGCGACCTTGGCAGTGGAATAAACATTGCGATGCAGGACCTCGACATACGTGGAGCGGGCAACCTGCTGGGAGCCGAACAGAGCGGATTCATTGCCGACCTTGGCTATGAGACCTATCAGAAAATACTCAATCAGGCTGTTAAGGAACTGAAGAACGACGAGTTTGCCGAACTCTACAAGGAAGAGGCGGCAGCAAACACTCTATCGGGCGACTTCTTCGTTGACGACTG
The DNA here is from genome assembly GCA_945833995.1 of uncultured Prevotella sp. Taxonomy (GTDB): domain Bacteria; phylum Bacteroidota; class Bacteroidia; order Bacteroidales; family Bacteroidaceae; genus Prevotella. The sequence goes on along the minus strand of CAMAGM010000037.1, from coordinate 7,744 downwards.
CGCACTGGAAAGCGACATCGAGATGTATTTCCCCGACCAGTATGTGCCGAGCGACAGCGAACGAATGTTGCTCTACCGTGAGCTGGACAGCCTGAAGGACGACGACGAGCTTGCACGCTACCGCAGCCGACTCATCGACCGCTTTGGCGAGATACCCGCAGTGGGCAAGGAACTGATGCAAGTTGTGCCTTTGCGCCGCTACGGCAAGAGCTTGGGATGCGAGAAGATAATGCTGAAGAAGCAGCGCATGACGCTTTTCTTCGTCTCCAATCCAAGAAGCGCTTTCTATCAGAGCCAGACTTTCGGTCTCCTGCTCGACTATATAGCCTCCAATCCTCGCCGTTGTAACTTGCGAGAGGCCAATGGGAAACGCTCGATGGTTGTAGAAAATATCCAAACCGTAGAGGCTGCCGTCGCCCTCCTAAAGTCCATAGTCCCAACTCCCATGCTTGAAGCGTCAGCTTCAAGAGAAAACCCCCATTAGTATGCTGATAATAACAACGATATTGATATATTTCGCGGCACTCTACATGTTCAGCCGCCTCACAAACAAGAGTTCCGACAACGACACCTTCTTCCGTGGCAACCGCCGCTCGCCATGGTATATGGTTGCCTTTGGCATGGTGGGAGCCTCCATTTCAGGAGTTACCTTCGTCTCAGTCCCCGGCATGGTGACGAAGATAGACATGACCTATTTGCAAACCTGCCTCGGCTTCATACTGGGCTATTTCGCAGTGGCTTTCATTCTGCTGCCTGTCTATTACCGCCACAACCTTACCACCATATATAGCTATCTTGGCAGTAGGCTGGGGAATAGTTCCTACAAGACTGGAGCGTGGTTTTTCATTCTATCGAAAATGACTGGTGCGGCGGTGCGCTTCTATGTGGTGTGCATCATTCTGCAGCGTTTCGTGTTCGACACCGTTGGTCTGCCTTTCGGCATAACGGTTGTCGGAATGGTGGCGTTGATTTGGTTCTACACTCGACGAGGCGGAATAAAGACACTCGTTTGGACCGACACCTTCCAGACCACTTGCCTTTTCACAGCCCTTCTCCTTATTATATATAATGTGGCATCCGAGCTTGGACTTTCCTTTGGCGAGGCAGTGGGCGCCGTTGCCGACAGCCCAATGAGCCGCGTCTTCGTGTTCGACGATGCACGCTCGACTCAGTATTTTTGGAAGCAGTTCCTCAGTGGCATCTTCATCGTGATAGTCATGACTGGTCTCGACCAGGACATGATGCAGAAAAACCTAACGTGCAAGACACTGCGCGAGGCGCAGAAGGACATGTGTACCTATGGAGTCGCCTTCGTGCCTGCCAATCTTCTCTTTATGGCTCTCGGTGTGCTGCTCGTCATGCTTGCGCAGGTCAAGGGCATTGCCATTCCGCAGCAGAGCGACGAGTTGCTGCCAATGTTTGCCGCTTCGGGCGAGTTGGGTCAGGTGGTGGTCGTACTGTTCACCATCGGCATTGTGGCGGCATCGTTCAGCAGTGCCGACTCTGCCTTGACCTCGCTCACCACGAGTTGCTGCGTTGACATTTGCCAGCGTCCTTCCGACGAGCGTCTCCGCCGTAGGATTCATCTTGGATTGTCGGTGCTTTTCGTGGTTTTCATATTGCTTTTCCGCACAATCAACAGTACGAGCGTGATAGATGCTATCTACATCATGTGTTCCTACACCTATGGGCCGCTGCTCGGACTGTTCGCCTTTGCCCTGCTTACGCACCGCAAGCCCTCAGAGCGACTGGTGCCATACATTGCCTTGTTGTCGCCCTGCATATGCTACGGCATCGACCATTTGGCGCAGTCGCTTTGGGGCTACCGCTTCGGCTATGAGCTACTGATGCTCAATGGCATGCTAACTTTCCTCGGACTGTTGCTTGCATCGAGAAGGGTTTAGATAGCCCTAAATTCCTTTATGGGCTTGAAATTTCCTATTTCTCCAAGGTACAAGTTGGGTTTACCCCCCTGTGTCTTGTTTCTTATCTCCTCAAGATATTCGGTAGGTTGCATTCCGATGTCCTTCTTGAATGAGGTTGCGAAATATTTCGGGTCTTTGTAGCCCACTCGGTAGGCAAGCTCGCTGATGCGTATGTTCGGGTCTTCGTTGGCAATGCGGCACGCCTCCTTCATCCTTATGTCGCGAATGAAGCTACTTACGCTGAGTCCGGTGATAGAGCGCAACTTGTTGTAGAGCGACGATGGACTCATACCCATGTCGGAGGCGAAGCTCTCACGGTTGTATTCCGAGTCCTCTATGTGTTGCTGCACGCACTCTATGGCCCTCTTTAGCAGTTCATGGTCGGGCGATGGGGTTGCGTCAACTTTCCTCTTTGTGTCCTCTATCGACTTCGATGTGAAGTCGCTCTGTATTCTTCGGCGGTTCTCGATGATGTTCCGTATTCTCAGTTGCAGGTCGCCCATCTTGAAAGGCTTTGCCATATACTCGTCGGCACCTATGAGCAGCGACTTCCGCTTGTCCTCCTCCTGCACTCGTGCCGTGAGCAGAATTATCGGCAAGTGGCTATAGTCCTTGTTTGTCTTCACCTTGTTGGTCAGTTCCCAGCCATCCATCTCAGGCATCATCACGTCGGAGATGATGAGGTCGAGGTCGTTGTCCTTTATCAGTTCCAGTGCCTTCACTCCGTTGCTTGCTGTCAGCACGTGGTATTTCGTGCTTAGGAGTTGGCGCATGAGCATCAGCAACTCATTGTTGTCCTCCACGAGCAGAATCTTGTATGCGTCGTCGTCAACGTCCTTGGTGCTTTGGTTGTTTGCCTCCTCGGCAAGCAGATTGTGTATCGGGTGGTCGAATATTGCGCTCTGCGGAATGTTGATGTTTATCTTGTGTTTCTCGTCAATCTGCGATGGGTCGAAAGCCTCCTTGCCAATTGGCAGCGTAACGGTGAACACTGTGCCGATGTTCTCCCTGCTGCTGTAGCGTATCGTTCCGCCGTTGAGATATACAAGGTCGCGCGTTAGCGAGAGTCCTATACCATTGCCCATGGTGTTGAATCGTCGGTATTCACCGTCGTAGAACATCTCGAAAATGTGCTTCTGCCTGTTCATCGGTATTCCGCAGCCATTGTCCCTTACCTCTATTATAACTTGGTCGAAGTGGTCGTTGGTGTGTGCCGTGAGGCTGATCTTTCCGTTGTTGCCGTTGGTGTATTTCGCCGCGTTTGACAGAAGGTTGAATATTATTTTGTCTATCTTGTCGGTGTCAATCCAACCCATCATGCTCTCAGGCTTGCAGCTAACGTTGAATTCCAGTCCTTTTCTCTGCATGAGTGGCATAATGCACCTTGCAGTTTGCTTTATGTATTCCATCACGTCGCCGTTGGAGACGAGCAGTTTCAGCTGTCCGTTCTTCGACTTGCTTGTCTCAAGCATCTGTTGCAGCAGTCTCACTGAACGCTGTATGTTGAGTTCCATCAGCTCATACTCCAAGTCGTATTTCGGCTCCTTCTCCCTAAGATGTTCCACGGAGGCGGAGAGGATAGTGAGGGGAGTGAGCAACTCGTGCGTGATGCTAGTGAACATCATGCTCAGCTGTGCCCTGTTCTTCAGTCGCTGATTTCGCAAATAGAGCTGTCGTGCCACAATCATGAAGATGATGACGAATACAATCAGCAGTATGTCGGCAATAATTGGTATGTCCATTGTTTTCAGTATTTGACTGCGAAGGTACGTAAATTTGATGAGAAATGTATGAAAAATCAGAGAAAAATGTCGAAAAACGTGATTTTAGGGTTTGTTTTCGGTTATTTTTGGTTTAAAATCCGCTTTTTAGCGGAAATCAAACCACATTTCTCTAATTTTATACTCGTATTTGAATATTTCTTATTACCTTTGCAGCGTGAAAAGTTATAAGGCACATTGCATAGTAGAACTGTATTTCAAATAAAATACAAAATTTAAGGTTTATGGTTGATTAATTTAGTTTTTAAGCAAAGTCGAGAATAGCTTCGCTGTGAAGCGAGGCTATTCATTTTAAAACAAAAAGGCTCGATTTCTCACCATAGAATACCTAAAAGAAAAACATCAAACGTGAAACAATTGAAAACAATGGAGGTTTAGATATGAATACAATAATCTTGGATTTCGACGGTACTATAGCCGACACTCGTTCGCTCATAGTGAAGACCATGCAGCAGACCATAGCTAAGCTTGGCTTGCCAGCAAGGACTGATGACCAATGCGCTGAGATGATTGGCTTGCCCCTGAGACAATCCTTTGCCGACCTGATACCAATGGACGATGCCACAGCCGACGAGTGCGACAAGACCTATCGCGAGTTCTTCGCGATAAACAACAAGCCAGGATTGGTAAGGACATTCCCTAACGTGAAGGAGACCATCGAGGAGATGTATGCAATGGGCATCATCATAGCCATTGCAAGCAGCCGCGGACGCGACACGTTGATAACATTCCTTGACGAGATGGGACTCTCAAGATATGTCTCACACGTCGTGTCGGCACAAGACGTGGAAAACGCAAAGCCTGCACCCGACATGGTGCAAGCAGTGTTGGCACACACCGAGAGCAATCTCAGCGACGTCCTTGTCGTAGGCGACACTGTCTTCGACATTGATATGGGAATCAACGCTGGAGTGAAGACCTGTGGTGTCACCTACGGAAACGGCAAGGAGGAGGAGCTCCAAGCTGCCGACTACATCATCGACGATTTCCGACAGCTTTTGGACATAGTATAAAAATTAAGAATTATTAATTAAGAATTAAGAATTAAAAATGAAGAGTGAAGAATTGGCTGCGCATAATCTGCGTTTACCTAATTCTTCACTCTTTATTTTTCACTCTTCTATCTTCACTTTATATTCTTCATTTATTAAGCAGATAACGCTCTGCCTCGATGGCTGCCTGACATCCACTGGCAGCTGCTGTGATAGCTTGGCGATAGACTGGGTCGGCAACGTCGCCAGCAACAAACACTCCTGGAATCTTGGTGCGTGGTGTTCCGTCAATCTTCTTCAGATAGCCTACCTCGTCGGTGTCGAGCCACTCCTTGAACACGTCGCTGTTTGGCTTGTGGCCGATGGCGAGGAAGAAACCGTCAATAGCAATGTCAACCTTCTCCTCGTCGGGCTCGCCCTTGCGCTTCACAAGGTGTGCGCCCTCAACGCCGTTCTCTCCGAAAAGTCCCAGTGTGTTGTGCTCAAACAATATCTCAATATTCTCAGCAGCCATAACGCGCTCCTGCATAACCTTTGAGGCTCTGAGGAATGGCTTGCGTACAATGAGATATACCTTCTTTGCGAGGCCTGAGAGATAGAGGGCATCCTCGCAGGCTGTGTCGCCACCACCTACTACAGCCACCACTTTCTTGCGATAGAAGAATCCGTCGCATGTGGCGCAAGCAGAAACGCCCTGTCCGTTGTATTTGCGCTCGTCGTCGAGTCCGAGGTATTTTGCCGAGGCTCCCGTAGCTATAATAACGGTGTCGGCTGTCAGTTCATGCCCCTCATCGGTTGTCAGTTTGTAAGGAGCCTGCGAGAAGTCTGCCTTTACGATGAGTCCATCGCGGATGTCAGCACCGAAATGCTCTGCCTGCTCTCTGATTTCCATCATCATCTGGTTTCCGTCAACTCCCTCTGGATAGCCTGGGAAATTCTCCACTGTAGTTGTCTGTGTCAACTGTCCTCCTGGCTGCAGTCCGCAGTATTCCACAGGATTGAGGTTGGCTCTTGAGGCATAGATGGCTGCCGTGTAGCCTGCTGGTCCGCTACCAACGATAAGGCATCGAACGTGCTCTGGTTGTTTTTGTTCCATAATTTAAATTATTAGGTAATTGTATTGTATAATCTAAAGAAAAAATATTAGGAGTTAAGACAATATCCATTGTGCTTTGTTCATAGGAGTGTCCGGAGTAGAACATACGTCTTGACTCCTTAAACTCCTTAACTCCTTAACTTCTTTAACTTCCTTAACTTCTTTAACTTCCAACACCCTGCTATACATTCTGTGCCAACAGTTCCTCTATCTTCTTCTCTATGTTCTCGATTTTCTCCGTAGGCTCGAAACGTGCTGCCACCATTCCGCGCTTGTCGGTGAGGAATTTTGTGAAGTTCCACTTGATGTCGGGCTTCTGGTCGTAGTCGGCATCCTCCTTGCGGAGCATGTCGTCGAGAATGTGTGCCAATGGGTGAGTCATGTCCCAACCAGCGAAACCCTTCTGCTCCTTTAGGAATTTGAACATTGGGTCGGCATCGTCGCCGTTCACCTTCACCTTCTTGAAGCGTGGGAACTCAGTGCCGTAGTTCACCTTACAGAACTGATGAATTGACTCGTCGGTTCCTGGAGCCTGCTGTCCAAACTGGTTGCAAGGGAAATCGAGAATCTCGAAGCCCTGACTGTGATATTTCTCGTATAAGCGTTCGAGTTCCTCATACTGCGGAGTGAATCCGCATTTTGTGGCTGTGTTAACGATTAGCAAGACCTCGTTGGCATACTCCTTGAGAGCCACTGCCTTGCCTTTTCTGTCCTTGACTGAGAAGTCGAATATTGTACTCATTTTTCTGTTTATAATGTTATTAACATTGCAAAGATAGGCATTTTTCTCTTATCGCCCAAGTTTTGTGTGATAATTTTGCTTTTTTTAGGCGTTTGGGGCTTACCAAATCCAGTCTGCTGGGTCTGCCGAGCTCTCCACGCTGTTCTCTATGTCGTCGCGGAGGTTGCAGAAGAAGTCTATTCCAGTGCGTTTCTCCAGCTCGTCGATGCTTATCATGTAGTTCTTCAGGTCGTCCTTTGAGCGATTCTCGTCGAGGTGCTCAAACCAGAATGCCGCTCCCTTGTAGAGGTTGCCCTTTTGTCGCACCACAGCCATGTAGAAGTATTTTGGTACCACGAGCTTCGAGCTTGTGTAGGTGAGTATTCCCGACTCGCTCTGTCCGTTGATGGTCACGTTGCCTATCGTCCCACCCTTGCACACGAAGAGTGTGTCGCGGAACGAGTAGCGGTTCCACGAGCGCAGTTTCTCCTCCATGCTGTTCCATATTCCAGAGTTGAAGGCACTTTTCTGTGGGTGCATGTTAGAGAGGAAGAAGGTCTGCATGTTTGCCTCCTTGGAGTTGAGGCGGTCGGCTGATGCCACCATGTGTCCGCGGCTGTAGCCGGAGTTCTTGTAGTGGGCAAGCTCGGTGCGCACGCTTTCGGCGAGTGTTGGGTCAACCTGGAATGGGTCGCCCTTCCATTCCGTGCTGTTCCAGTTTGAGCGTTTCCAGTTCTCCTTGCTGTTGCTGTCACACCAGTAGAAGCACACCCAGCGCTGAGCCTTCAGCGTGTTGTCCCATTCGAGCGAGTAGTTCAGTCCGTAGTCGCTTGTCTCGTGGCATACAACGGTGCTGTTGGTGCCGGTGCTGACCTTTGGGAACTCTGTTCTCGTAATGTATGTTGACATTCCGCTGCTCACCGTGTTCCTGTTCAGGTTCACCTCGCGCGTGGCGGTTGTGGTGTTGTCGTCGTCGCTGCTGCTACATGCTGCTATTGTCAGTGATGCGGCGATGATGACAAGATAAACTTTTAAGTCTTTCATTTCTTTCGTTGCTAATTTTTTGGGAAAAGGTAAAGGGTGCCTCAGAGTATATGCAACTACTCAGACGCACCCTTTCAATGTCTTGCCAATAGAAATATTGTTGTATCTTTATTTCTTGGCAGCCTTACCATAGCGGCTCATGAACTTGTCAACACGACCTGCGGTATCCACAAGCTTGCTCTTGC
>CAMAGM010000036.1 GCA_945833995.1 uncultured Prevotella sp. | reverse complement strand
CCGACGACTGCGCAAACTACTGCGTGATGATGTTCTCCGACTTCACCCGCAAGGTTACGATGCAGAACCTCTTCCACGACGGCGGTTTCTCGTCGATGGGCATGAGCCTCCGCGCCATGAACCAGTACTCCAAGGACCTCACTCCTTACGAGGACGAGAACGGAAAGATTATTTATGGATAAGCGAGAGGAGAGAAGGTAGAAGGTAGAGGGTAGAGGGTAGAGATTTCTGCACTGCGCAGCTATCAACCTCAAATCTATACTCAAGCATATCTCTACCTTCTTCCTCCTACCTTCTACCTTCCAAAATCACCCCAAAAAAACTATGAAACACCTAATTATTACCACTATAACAATATTGTCAGTACTCTCAGCCAAGGCTGAGGACTACGCAAAGCACTACCAGAATCTTCCTGTGGAACTGAAACAAGTGGTTTCGTTCAACATTCCCGACAACACGGTCTCTATTGCCGACTTTGGCGGCGTGGGCGATGGTGTGGCACTCAACACCGAGGCATTCCGCAAGGCTATATCCGCACTCTCGAAGAAAGGTGGCGGCAAACTTGTTGTGCCTCAGGGCGTATGGCTTACGGGACCTATTGCACTGAAGGACAACATCGAACTGCACGTTGAACGCAACGCCATCGTACTCTTCTCGCCAGACAAAAGCCTCTTTCTCGATGCCGAGGGCAAGTCGTCGCGATGTGAGCCAGGCATCAAGGCATCTAAGCGAAAGAACATTGCCATCACGGGCGAGGGAATAATCGATGGCAATGGTGCGCAGTGGCGACCCGTGAAACGCTCCAAGGTTAGCGATGTGGAGTGGAAAAGGTTTGTGGCAATAGGTGGTGTGGAGCGGCAAGGTGGCTCGCTCTGGTATCCGTGGGACGCTAAGGCTGGCTACAAGAACATTGCCGAAACGCCTGAGGCACAGGAGAAACGCCGACAAGATCTCGTAAGACTTACCGACTGCGAGAACATTCTCATAAAGGGTGTTACATTCCAAAACTCACCACGGTTCCACGTTCATCCCTGCAATTCAAGGAACATCATCATCGACGGCATTACGGTGCGCTGTCCGTGGAACGCACAGAACGGCGACGCCATCGACCTCAGCGACTGCCATCAGGCACTAATCGTAAACTCAACGGTTGACGCTGGCGACGACGGCATCTGCATGAAGAGCGGCAAGGCAAAGCCTACGGCTCTCGTAAACGGCTGCGAGGACATTCTGATAGAGGACAACACCGTGTTCCACGCCCATGGCGGTTTTGTCATTGGCAGTGAGGATATTACAGGCATGAAGCGCATCGTGGTCCGCCGCTGCCGCTTCTCAGGCACCGACACGGGATTACGCTTCAAGAGCGGCATAGGACGTGGCGGAAAGACGGAGGACATCTACATTTCCGACATAGTGATGAACGACATCACCGACGAGGCAATAGTATTCCAATGCGACTATGTTGACCGCCCTGCCGGCTCAAAAGGCAAGACGGCAAAAAAGACTGGCAGCGAGTTTGTACCAGAGTTCACCGACATACACATCTCAAATGTCGTGTGCCGAGGCACCAAGACAGCCATAAAGGCAAAAGGCATAGAAGGCATGGACTGCATACACGGCATTGAGATTTCAAACTCCACAATAGTATATACCTCCAAAGGTGCCGACATCGACGAGACGACGGCAAGCATAAAGCTGGACAACGTCAACATTGTGGAGGACAAGGCGCAATAGCAGAGAATGTTAGCTGATTTCTATTCATCTTCTATAAGAAGGCAGATGGGGTTTCTGCCCACAGCCGAGCAAGCCACGGCAATAAACCGCTTTGCCGATTTCATGCTCGACCGAAACGACCGTGTGGCAATGATACTGCGCGGCTCGGCTGGCACGGGAAAGACCACGCTTGCAGGTGCCATAGTGAAGGCACTGGTGGAGATGAAGCAGAAAATAGTGCTTATGGCACCTACGGGAAGGGCTGCGAAAGTGTTTGCCATGAACGCCTCGATGCCTGCCTACACCATACACCGACGCATCTACAGGCAGAAGACAATGACAGACATGGCATCGCCATTCACACTGAACGCCAATCTCTCAACCGACACGTTGTTCATTGTTGACGAGGCATCGATGATTGCCAACATGGGCAATGGCGACACCTCGTTCGGCACAGGCTGTCTTCTCGACGACCTCATAATGTTTGTCTATTCCGGTCGTAACTGCCGACTGATGCTGATAGGCGACACGGCACAGCTGCCACCAGTGGGCGAGGAGGAGAGTCCGGCACTGATGACAGAGGTCATTGGGAGCTATGGCATGGATGTTTATGAGGCAAACCTCACCGAAGTGTTACGCCAAAGCCAGAACTCAGGCATACTTTTCAATGCCACGAAGGTGCGCCAGATGATTACCCACGACGACCTGACCCAGTTGCCAAAGATTGTTTTCCAAGGTTTCGACGACATAAAGAACCTTAGGGGCGACGAGCTTATCGAACAGCTTGCCTCGTCATACAGCCACGCAGGGCTCGACGACACCATTGTCGTGACGCGAAGCAACAAGCGTGCCATAATATATAATAATGGTATAAGGAACATGGTCCTTGGGCGTGAGGATCTTGTGAGCCAAGGCGATATGCTAATGGTGGTGAAAAACAACTACTATTGGGCAGAAAAGTTGAAACTACAGTTGCCGTTCATTGCCAACGGCGACCGCGCGAGAGTGTTGAGAATAAGAAACATACGCGAGCTATACGGTTTCCATTTCGCCGACATCACATTGTCGTTTCCCGACTACGACAACCTCGAGCTCACAGCCACCACCCTACTCGACTCGCTCCAGGCAGAGGCACCATCGCTGACAAGGGAACAAAACGAGCTATTGTTCCAAAACGTCATGGCAGACTATCAGCACCTACGTTTGAAGTCAGAACGCTACAAGGCCCTGCGCCAAGATCCCTATTACAATGCCCTGCAAGTGAAATATGCCTATGCCGTGACATGCCACAAGGCACAAGGCGGACAATGGTCGCACGTTTATGTTGACCAAGGCTACATGACCGACGACATGCTGACCCCCGACTATATCCATTGGCTCTACACCGCCTTCACCCGCGCCACGGAAAAACTCTATCTTGTGAATTGGCCGAAAAGTCAAGAGATGTCATAGGACCGTATACGTTGATTTGTCTGATGCAAATCAATAAATGATGTAACTTTGTCCTCAGTAATTATTGCTGCGCAATTTAGATTATGAAAATATACATTGACGATACATATCAGGAGATTGACCTCAATGCTGTTCTGCCACAGTTGTCGGAACAGCGGCGGGAACAGGTGCTGCGTTTCAAGCACGAGGGGTCGAGGAAACAATGCGCTGCGGCTTACTTGCTGCTGAAACGGGCATTGAAAGAAGTGTATGGCATCGACGAGAACCCTGTGTTTGAGTATGACGAGGGAGGGAAACCAACAATTAGGGGACACGCTGACATACATTTCAACCTAAGCCATTGCGCCAAGGCTGTGGCATGCGTCGTTGCCGACCGTCCAGTGGGCATTGACGTGGAGGAAACATGCCGCTACAAAGACAACTTGGCACGATATGCTATGAACGACGAGGAGTATGACCAGATAACACACTCAGACAATCCCGCCTTGACCTTCACCAAGCTATGGACAATGAAAGAGGCACTGCTAAAATATACTGGTGAGGGGTTACGACGCGATATAAAGACAGTGCTTAACCTTTCACCGGCATCTGAAGTGGAATTTCATACAGAAACTCACGAAGGGTTTATCCTAACGGTAGCATTCCAGAGTGAAGAGTGATGAGTGAAGAGTTATGATTACTGAACTGCGCAGAATGGATGACTTGACGGTAATCACGACTCTTCACTCTTCACACATCACTAATTTATCTTGCTAATCACGCAATCTACTGCTGCGCTAAGTCCATCAACGTTCTTGCCGCCTGCGGTGGCGTAGTGTGGCTGACCGCCGCCACCACCTTGTATCAGCTTCGCTGCCTCGCGCACAAGCTGACCGGCGTTGAGGTTGTGGTCCTTCACCATGTCGTCGCTGAGCATTACGCTGAGCATTGGCTTGCCCTCGTTCATGCTTCCTATTACGCAAAGCAAGTTCTCTGGAACCTCTTGGCGAATCTTGAACACGAGATCCTTCACTGCCTGTGGCAACAATGGCAATACGGCAGAAACCACCGTTACGCCGTTGATGACGCGTGCCTTCTCGACGAGCGACTCCTTGGCGCGCTCAACGTTCTGCGCCTGGAACTGCTCGATGTCCTTCTTCATTGAGTCGTGCTCCTCTATGTATTTCTGGATCACGCCACGCAAGTCCTTGGCATTGTTGAACATGGCACGGATAGCCTTGAAGCTGTCTTCGAGCATATACATCATCTCCTCGCACTCCTTGCCCGTCTTTGCCTCTATACGACGTATGCCCGCAGCCACGCTGCTCTCAGAGACTATCTTGAACATGCCGATGCGACCTGTCGATTGTGCGTGGATACCACCGCAGAACTCACACGATGGACCGAAGCGGACCACGCGCACCTTGTCGCCATACTTCTCACCGAAGAGAGCTATTGCTCCCATCTTTTTGGCTTCCTCAAGCGGTGTGTCGCGATGCTCGTCGAGAGGAATGTCCTCACGAATCATCTTGTTCACCATTCGCTCAACCTCACGCAGCTCCTCGTCGGTAACCTTCTGGAAATGTGAGAAGTCGAAGCGCAGGGTGTCGGCACTGACGTATGAGCCCTTCTGCTCCACATGGTCGCCAAGCACCTGCTTCAGCGCATAGTCGAGAAGATGGGTTGCCGTGTGGTTTGCGGCACTGGCATAACGCTTGTCAACGTCAACGCAAGCCATGAAGTCGGCTGTTGGGTCTTTGGGCAACTGCTTCACGATGTGGATGCTCTGGTTGTTCTCGCGCTTTGTATCGATGATGTCTATTGTCTCGTTCTCGTTGCAGATTACACCGCAGTCGCCAACCTGTCCACCCATCTCGCCATAGAAAGGCGTGTTGTCGAATACCAGTTCAAAGAAGCTCTGCTTCTTCTGTGTCACCTTGCGGTAGCGCAGGATGTGGCACTCATACTCAGTGTAGTCGTAGCCGACAAACTTCTGCTCGCCCTCTTTTACAACTTCCCAGTCGCCATTCTCCACGGCGGCAGCATTGCGGGCACGGGCTTTCTGCTTCTCCATCTCAACCGAGAAACCAGCCTCGTCAACCGTATATCCGTTCTCGCGGCAGATGAGTTCCGTGAGGTCGAGAGGGAAACCGTAGGTGTCGAACAGGCGGAAAGCCTGCTCTCCGTCGAGTTCTGTCTTTCCGTTTGCCTTCAGCTCGTCCATAGCACTGCTGAGCAGGCTAATGCCCTTGTCGAGAGTGCGCAGGAAAGAGTCCTCCTCCTCCTTCATCACTCGACCGATAAGCTCACGCTGTGCCTCAAGCTCTGGATAGGCACCGCCCATCTCGCCAATGAACACGGGAAGGAGCTTATACATGAACGCCTCCTTCTGTCCGAGGAAGGTGTAGGCATAGCGAACAGCACGACGAAGTATGCGGCGGATGACATAGCCCGCCTTGGCATTGCTTGGCAGCTGTCCGTCGGCAATGGAGAACGATACGGCACGGAGGTGGTCGGCAATGACGCGCATAGCTACATCTATCTCCTCTGTCTTGCCATACTCCTTGCCTGAGAGACGTGAGATTTCCTTTATGATAGGCTGGAAGATGTCGGTATCGTAGTTGGAGTGCTTGCCTTGCAGGGCGCGAACCAGGCGCTCGAAGCCCATACCGGTGTCTATCACGTTCATCGTCAGAGGCTCAAGCGAGCCATCAGCCTTGCGGTTGAACTGCATGAACACGATGTTCCATATCTCGATCACCTGTGGATCGTCCTTATTCACAAGCTCGCGTCCAGGCACCTTTGCCTTCTCCTCGTCAGTGCGTGAGTCGAGGTGTATCTCCGAGCAAGGTCCGCAAGGACCCGTGTCGCCCATTTCCCAGAAGTTGTCGTGCTTGTTGCCGTTGATGATATGGTCGGCAGGCACATGCTTTGCCCAATAGCTGGCAGCCTCATCGTCGCGCACGAGATTCTCTTCCTCCGAGCCTTCAAACACAGTGACATAAAGGTCCTTAGGGTCAAGTTTCAACACATCCACCAGATATTCCCATGCCATGTCAATGGCACCTTCCTTGAAATAGTCGCCAAAGCTCCAGTTTCCGAGCATCTCGAACATGGTGTGGTGATAAGTGTCGTGACCTACTTCCTCAAGGTCGTTATGCTTTCCGCTGACACGGAGACACTTCTGAGAGTCAGCACGGCGGCGTGGTTCCGGCTCGCGTGTGCCGAGGATAATATCCTTCCACTGGTTCATACCAGCATTGGTAAACATCAGCGTTGGGTCGTCCTTAATAACCATAGGAGCCGACGCAACGATTGCATGTCCCTTCGATTCGAAATAATTCTTGAACGAATCGCGGATTTCATTAGCTGTCATCATTGTTTTTTATGTCTATTTTTGAATTTTTCTCTAAAATTGTTGCAAAGTTACTTTATTTTTCGTACATTTGCAAGCAAAATGAAGATTGATTTATAAAAATTGGCGAATATGGTTCTAAATTTGAACAAAAACCTTAAGTTATACCACTCAATAGGCGAAGTTGCGAAGATGTTTGGCGTCAACGAGAGCACACTGCGCTATTGGGAGAAGGAGATTCCTACCCTTAGGCCAAAGACCAGCGGTCCGTCAATGACACGCCAATATTCCGACAAGGACATAGAGCAGATCAAGATTATCCACAACCTGATAAAGGTGCGTGGATTCAAAATCAATGCCGCAAGAAAAATACTGAACTCCAATCCGACGGGAAAGGACAAGACCACTGAGGTGCTCGACCGACTGATTGGAATACGCAACGAGTTGCAACTCATGAAGAAGCAACTCGACGGCACATTTGAGTAATCCCTTGTTATCAAGAGTTCAAAAACCTCTCCATTGCACTTGAGGTCTCAGGAGTCTCAAGTGCAATGAGTGCCATGTCGTTTATGTCGATACGGTTTATCAGGAACAAGAGATTGTCGTAGGTCAGTGGAAGCATGACCTCGTGCATCATCAGGCTGAAAAGCACCACAAGACGGTCGCAGTTCAACAGGGCTTCCACCGTTGCTGGATTGCTGTTCAGATAGTCGCGTACGGCAGGCGAGAAATCGGTCGATTTTAGTCGGATGCGCATTTTGTTGCGCATCATGGCACGCAAGTCGCCATGAACCATATTGGCATGCGCCATCTGCTGGAACAGCGAGCGCAAAGCCCACTCCGAGGTCTCAAGGGTGGCGAGAATGCCGTTCAGCGTACGGCTGAAGTTCTCATAGTCAGCCCAGTCTTCCTTGCACTTGTAGCGTAGGTCGTGCTCCACCTCGTGCCATCCCTCGGAGAACACGGTACGGATCTGTATCTCGTAAGTGCTGTCGATATACTGTTCATAACCCGCAGGAAGCGATGCGCGGAAATCGGCAACAAGATTGTCTGGCAGTGGTTTGGTAATGTTCAGGCACTGTGGTCGGAACGTATCCACGTCGAGATTGTCTATATGCCTCTTCACCACCGACTTGTCGTCGAAATACATTGCCAGCACGTCAACATCGTCAGGGAAATAGACCACAATGCGGAGTCCTATCACGTCGCGTATCATTTCCTCGCCGCTCTTGTATAGCTTGCCTTTCATCCCTATCTTATGCTCAATGGAGGCAACGGTCTTTGCCCTACAGAAAAGTCGGTACATTATGCCGCTTCGGTCAACTATCGTTGACAGCTCCTGTCTCAAATCCTCTGCTACTTCTTGCAATGTCATAGTGTTACAGTTAATTGGTTACTACTTATATTGTTTCATTCCTTTGGTAATTACAAGTCCCTTGGTTCCCTTGGTCCTGCGGCCTCCAAGGTCGTAGAACGTCTTTTCGGATTCTCCATTCACCACCTTGCCTATAGACGTGGCGGCATCGGTGTGTAGTGTTATTCTTACACACTGCTGCTTAACGAACATGAAACCTATGGAGCCTTGTGCCGGCTGGTCGAGCTTGATGCTGTGGGTTACTGACACTCCGCCTGTGCGGGAAGGGAACACATAGTCGGTAGGCTCGAAGGTCTTGCCGCCAAGCTTCGACAGATAGCCATCCACGTTGTCCTCGTTGCAATAGCCTTGAATGTCGATAGCAGTGATGCTTATGCCATCAGGGATTTGGATCATATATTCCACGTTGTTGGAATACTTGATGCCCTGCATTCCGCAACTCTTGCCTGTTGAGTAACCCTTGCCCGAGCCATTGGTGATGCTGAAACCATTGGTGAAAGTCCAGTCGCCATTTGCCGTTTCGGGAGTCAGCTCGTATGAGGCGGCGATAGGTGTCTCGCCCTCCTCAACCAAATAACCGAGCATTTCCCCGCCTGCGTTCTGTGCCTCTGTAATGTCAGCCACGAGGGAGTTGAGGTAGTGCTCAAGGTTCGTGTAGCCGTCAGCGCCGATGGACTTACCGTCGGCAGGGTCGTTCGCGTCAAGTCCGTTGGCACTCTCCCACTCGTCGGGCATTCCATCGCCATCGGTATCTGTTGGGGCAGACCCTGACACAAGCGTAGGCCATGCGCTCCAATCCTCTGGGGCATCGGCAGGTCGGTTGTCGTCCTGTGAGTTCACGAAGCCTTTGCTGAGTCCATTGCCTGTGTAGGAAGCGACACCGTTGCGGGCATCACTCACCATAAGGGCATCGAAGCTGTCGCGGCTGATACTGGCACCTGCATAGTCGAGCACGCGGTCATAGGCATCGGCAGCCGTATGGGTGGTCGTAGCCACGAAGTCCATTGGCTCTGTCAGCTCTATGGTGTCCTTGGTCTCTGCGGTGAACGTTCCGTCACAGTCATTTGCATTGATTTGATTGATTATTCCGTATGTCCAATTGTCGTTGTTCACCGAGGTGTATTTCGAGTTGTAGTTGCCTGCTACATAGTATTTTCCCCAAAGATGCAAGGCAGGCGCGTAGGCAGGATAGGTATTTACGTATGACTGGGTCCTGATGCCAATGCCCGCAATGCGATAGCCTTTCTTGTCGGTAGGGGTTCCTGGTCCTGGCTTGTAGTAGTTGTTGACGATGTTCACCGTCATTCCCTCACCACCGTAACAGCCATTGCCACCGAAGTTGTAGATTACGTTGTTGCGCATGTCCATGCGCTCGTCGAGTTGGGTGGTAGGGCGCGGACCGAGGCGTGGGGTGCGGCTGCCGTGATGGGCTATCAGATTGTGATGGAACGACGCTCCGCTGCCACCCCAGTTGCCACCGTAGCCGTGTGCTCCCTTTGAGTGACCTGAGTTGACAAGGCTCTGTGCCACGAGGCACCACTGCACAGTAGTGTTCTTGTTGCCAAGGACAGACAAACACTCGTCTATTGACCAACTTACCGAGCAGTGGTCAATCATCCAATCCTGATGGTCGAAGCCACCGAAGGCGTCCCAACCGTCGGCACCATTCACGAGCACGTTCTTGTTGCCAAGTCGGAAACGCATGTAGCGCACGATGACGTTGTTTGCCTTTATCGCCACAGGATAGTCGGCAACACAGATTCCGTCGCCAGGGGCTGTCTGTCCCGCTATGGTCACGTTGCCAACGGATATGTCCAACGACGACTGCAGATGTATTGTTCCCGAGACATCGAACACGATGGTCTTCGCCCCCGACTTGCCGAGAGCCCAACGCAGTGTTCCCTCAGAGCCATCGTCGGCAAGCGAGGTGACGTGATAGACATTTCCACCGCGTCCGCCCGTGACGTAACGGCCGAAACCCTCGGCACCGGGAAAGGCAGGAGTCTTCTCCTCGGCGAAAACAGCTGTTGCTGCCAGGCATAAACCTGACAGCAACAATCCTTTTAATATTGTCCTATTCATACTCACATCTTAGTTAATTACTCAACAGGAAACCAACGAGGGTCACCAATGCGCTGATTGATCTTTAGCGTGAAGTCGTGGTTGGCAGGATCGGCAAAGATGTCTGCCGACGACACGTCGCTTGCCTGAAGTTCCTTGATGTCGTTTGATGCAAACACACAGTCGGAAGCACGCAGACAGTTCTCTATGGTGATGCTTCCTGCCGTACGCACGCCCTTGGCAGTCTCTATATATGTCTTGCCAAGAATGGTGTTTTTCAGCGTGATGTTTGTAGGCTGGCCATTGGCGTCAATCAGATAGCGTCCTGACTGAACCACGTTGTAGAACGTACAGTCGGTGATGGTTATACCGTTCTTAAGTGGCGAAGCCGATGTTTCGATGAAGCTGCGCTGGGCCGTGTCGAAAGTACAGTTGCTGAGGTTCAGGCTTCCAATGTTCTGGTTGGCAGGTTTGTCAAGCTTGAACTGGAATACAGAATAGCCGTTGCCCTTCGACATGTTGGTGAGCACGCAGTTGTCGAGATTGATAGAGCCTATGGTAATGACAGGCGATCCCTGTGTACGCACCACTGAGCGCTCGAAGCCCTCGAAGCGGCATTGTGTGAACGTCAGGTCTTCTGCTATCACGGCATCGGCACTCTGGTTGATGAAGTATTGGCAGCCGCCATCGGTGAAATTGATGTTCTCGAAACGCAAGTAGTTGTGGCTACCCTTGATGTTGAAGCTCTTGACTACGTTGAGCACAGGAGCGTCGCCACCTGAGAGTCCGAAGAATGTCACCGAAACGCCGTTAGGAATGTAGAGACCAGTTGCCTCACCCGTCTCGGCAGAAATGCCGCGGGCATCGAGAACAAGTCCTGCAGGAATACCGATGGTCACGCTTACGTTCTCAGCGCCAACGGCAGCCTGAGCCTGAGCCACGACATCGTTGATGATGTCCTGGTCGAGAGCCGTGATTGTGGCTGGCAGCTGAATCTTGAAGTCGCCCGAAGGCATTGCGGCAGTGGTAGAGGTAGAGACTGTTCCACGCTTTGCCGAGCCATTATATATAATAAAGGTATAGGCAGTCGATGCCTTCAAGCCCGAAACCGTGAGTTCGCCCGAAGCCTTTGCTGCAGCGTCGAGCGTGATGTTCTGCACTTCTTCCTCGCCGCTCATCACCACGATGTTTGTAGCCTCCATCTCGGCATTCCACTTCAGGTTGACGTGGTCCTCGAAGCGGTCGGCATCAGTAATCTCGTAGAAAATCTGCTCCGCCTTGGTCTTGAAAGTCTGTCCGCTCTTGTAGTAGCACCACTTCGAGTCGTTCCTTCCGTCCGCCATGCTCTTCATTCGCAGATAGTAGCGTGTGTCGCCCACGAGTTGCTCCAGGGTGTAGGGCGACTTGGTTATCTCCTTGTTGGCGCCAAACACCTTTGCGTTTGCTCCGCCCATTGCCACGTCGTCGTATAGCGAGTCGGTGCTTACCTCGATGATGTAGTATTCAGCGTCCTTGACGGTGTTGAATGTCACCTCCGCGGTCAAGTCCTCAGCCGTGACGCTTATCTTGTCGGAGTTTACGCCGAAAAGTCTGTCGTAGGCGCTATCAATGCCCCAGTCGTTGCCATCGGTACAAGACACAAGCGTCGAGGCGAGCATTGATGAATATATGATGTTTCTTATCTTCATAATATTTCAATCTTTCAATTTTTCAGTATTTCAGTCTTTCAATCAGAGTAGCCATAAGAGTTGTGGAGTGAGCCGTTCGACGCAGAGATTGTAGTAGATGCGATAGGCATGATGTAGCGGTTCTTCACCTGTATGCCATCGTCCAGAAGTCCGCTGCTTATCGAAGGCAGGTTGGTATAGACGGTCTTGTCTGTTGGGTCGTCAATCTTGGCTCCACCAAACGAGCTCGCACTGGCATCGTAGTCAGCCTCGCTCTTGCCCGCAGGAATTCCGTGCCATGTGATGCTCGAGTAGTCTATCACGGTCTTTGCCGCGTCGGCATAGTTGTAGTAGAGTTTCTCCTGATAAACTCCGTCGCGGAGCTGCTGCAGGTAGGTCTCCTTGAACTCGATGGTCTTTGCCACAAGCAGGTTCCAGCGTATGAGGTCCCACTTGCGATAGCCCTCACCGGCAAACTCCCAGGCGTTCTCATCCACGATGGCGTCGAAGAACGATTCCTTGTTGGCAGGAATGGCTGCTATGTATGCGTCAGCCTCTGCCTGGTGGTCGGCATCGAAGGCACGCTTGTGTACGAGGGCAAGGGCCTGGCGTGCTGTGAGTCCGGCGTCGCCACTGTAGTTTGCGTCAGGACCAACAAGCTCGTTCATCACCTCAGCATAGTAGAGCAGCACGTTGGCATAGCGCATCTTCACGGGGTTGATGCCGGTGCAGTGCTTTGCCGTTGCCACGAGGTTTTGGCTGAGCCATGTGTCGCTCATCTTGCGTGGGTCCCACTTGCCAGCATAGATGCCGAAAGGCGTGTTGCCAAGCACGGTCTCCTTCGTTAGCGAGCCGTCCTGTGCTATCTGCATGTTGGCGCAGGTGATGTCGCGGCGCAGGTCGTTGTCCGAATACGAATAGAGCAGTGGGGCGGTCAGCTTCAGCTTTCCTGTAGAGTTTCCGTAGCCATACTTTGAGGTCACTCCGCTAAGGCGTACGCCAACGGTGTAGCCAAGCTCGCTGTTGAGGTTAAGTCCAAGAGGAATCTCAAACAGGTTCTCATGATAGCTCTGGTCGAGGGTGAGCTGGTTGAGCAAGTACCACTGGTTCTCAAACGATGGGTTGAGCGAGTGCTTGCCACTTGTGATGATGGCTGAGAGATGCTTCAACGCCTTCTCATAGAGTGCCTTGCGGGTAGCGGCGTCAGGACGCTGCGTAGGATAGGTGGCATCGCTGTATGAGCCAGTCTCATAACCACTCTTCGAGCTCTCGCGGATGGAATAGCCGGCGCGGGTCAGGGCAATCTGGGCAAGCAGTCCGTGAACGTAGCCCTTGGTGATGTGCTCCGTGGTGTAGCCGCTCACGTCGTCGGCCCAAGGCAGCAAGTCTATTGCCGTCTCAAGGTCAACCATGAGCGAGTCCATGATCACGTCGCGGTCGGTCTTGCCCATATAGGCGTTGCTGAGGTCGGAGAGTGTAGGATCGACCTTGAAAGGCACGTCGCCGAAAATCTTCACGAGGTCGAAGTAAATCATGGCACGCAGCGTCAGCGACTCGCCGAGATAGCGCTCCATCGACTTCTGGTCAGAGCCTCCAGCCGTGAGCAACGCGCTCTGCCTGATGCCTGAGATATTGAGGTTGGCATCCTCCACAATTCCGTAGAGGGCAGTCCACACGTCGCCAATCTTCGACCAGCCTGGGTTTTGGTTGTAGTTCATGTTTCCTCGCTCGCTCGACGCGTTGTAGGCATCGGCTCCAAGACCATCAACCAGTTCGCAGTCGCTGTTCATGTTCCACACTATTGACAGGTCCTGCGAGTAGGTGCGGTCTTGTCCCAAGGCTCCATAGAGCTTGTTCACACGCGCACCAGTATAGAACACAGAGTTCCACACCGTCTCGTCGTTCTGTTCCGATGGCGAGGTCTGGTCGAGGAAGTCAGAGCATGACGACATGGCGACAATGCCAGCCGACAATGTTATTATCGATAATGTCTTTTTCATTTCTTTTCTTCTGTATTGATGTGGTTAGAATGTTATGTTGATACCGCCAACGAAAGTGCGGCTCTTTGGATAGGCTGCATAGTCGATGCCTGGGCACATTGGATTCTTCTTCGAGCTGGTGTCCACCTCTGGGTCGTAGCCATCGTAGCCCGTGAAGCAGAGGAGGTTGTAGCCAGTGAAGTAGATGCGCACGCTCTCAAGGAAGATGCTCTTCATCCATTTCTTTGGGAAGGTGTAGCCTACCGTAACGTTCTGCAGGCGCAGGAACGAGGCGTCCTCAACGGCATAGTCGATAAGCTGCATCGTTGTCACTGCCGCAGGGTTGTAGATGCTTGCACCGGCGTTGATCTCGTTCAGTCGGGCAATCATCGCGTCAGCACCGCCATAGGCAGCAATGGTGCTTGTCGATGGACGACCAAGGTTGAGACCCGTTGCAGGGTCTATCCATGTGTAGCGGTTGCTGAGCACGAAGTCGTCAACGAGGTTGTAGTTCTTTGACGAGCCATGGTAGAAAGCGTTGGCAAGTTTCGTTCCGTTGACGATCTTGTTGCCAAGCGAATAGTTGAAGAACACGTTGAAGTCAACATTGCCCACACGGCCATCGAAGCCGAAACCACCGGTTGTGGTTGGCACGGTGTTGCCGAGGCGCTGCTTCAGTGGGTCGCCGTTCTCGTCCACCTCAACGCGCAGTCCGCCAGGATAGTAGCTACCTCCAGTGAGCGATGGGCTGTTGTCCTTCAGTCCCTCGCGCAGCTGCCATGTCGTTCCGTTCAGCACGAGCTGTCCGTCAGGGTTGCTTACGGGGTCATATACAGTGAAGAAGCCGTTGGTCTTGAAGCCCCAAAGTTCGCCAAGGCGTCCGCCTTCCTCAATCCTGAAGTCCTCATACTTGGAAATCGTGCTACCGCTCCACGAGCTGCTCTGCCATGGGTTCTCCATGTTCAGCTCGTCAATCTTGTTCTTGTTGTATGCAATGTTGAAGTTGAAGTTCAAACCCCAGTTCTTCTGGTCAGCGAGAACGGCGTTTACCGTCAGCTCCACGCCCTTGTTGCTGGTCTTTCCGAAGTTCTGGAACTGATAGCTGTAGCCAGTGCTCGTTGGCACTACGCTCATCATCAGCAGGTCCTTGGTGGTGTTCCAGTAGAGGTCGAGAGTACCGTTTATGCGTCCACGGAAGAAGCCGAAGTCGATACCGAAGTTGCGGGTTATCGTAGTTTCCCACTTCAGGTCAGGATTGTAGAGATATGTTCCGTGCTCAAGCATTGGCTGGCGCTCCTCGTTGAAGAAAGGAGCCTTTGAGGTGTTGCTTGCCATTGAATAGGTTGTGGAGAGCAGGCCGGAGTTGATGCGGTTGTTACCTGCCGTACCGAACGAGAGGCGCAACTTGAGGTTTGAGAGCCAGTTGCTCGTAGCCTTCATGAAGTTCTCCTCCGACATGCGCCATGCCAAGGCGAGGGATGGGAAATAGCCCCAGCGGTTGCCCTTGCCGAACTTGCTCGAGCCGTCGGCACGCAGAGTGAACGTGGCAAGATACTTGTCTGCCATGGTGTAGTTGATACGGCCGAAGTAAGACAACATGTTCTCATCGGCTGAGATGTCAGCATCGTTGGCAAGGGCCGTTCCTGCTGCCGTGTTGGCGAGCACCTCGCCTATTGTCATGCTCGTAGGGAAACCTACCGAGGTCGATGTGCGTGTGGTCTTCTCCGTGCTCGACCATTCCTGACCAACGAGCACGTTGATGCGGTCGCGACCGCCAAAGAGCTTGTCGTTGGCGTAGGTCAGGGTGTTGGCGTTGCGCCAGTCGCGCTGGTTCACCTTCGTGAACTGTGCCTGAGGCATACCGTTGTAGCCATACTTTGAGTTGGTCGTAGCGTCGCTACCCCACACCTGGTCGGTGTTGTTGTAACGCCAGCCGTAGCCAAACTCGGTGCGCAACGTGAAGTTCTTGAATGGTTTCCAGTTCAGTCCCGCATTGTAGTTCTGCTGGAAACGCTCCTGGAATTTGTATGTGGAGTTGATTCGCTGCAGCGGCGTGCGGCGTGTCGATGTGCTGTTCTCCTCGTCCTCGTCGTTGTTCGAGGTCAGTGTCTCCACTGGTCCGTAGGCAACGGTGTTGGCAACAATACTGTTAGCGGCGTTCGACTCGTTGGTGTCGGCACCACCGCTCAGTCCGTCGAGCTTGGTGAAGCCGAGGCGTGCGTTGAAGTCAAACGACAGCCACTTGTTCAGCTTGGCGTTCAGCTTGGCGTTGATGTTGTTCTTGGCATATCCAGAGCCGAGCATGATGCTCTCCTCGTCGGTGTGGGAGAAGCCAACGTTGAACTTTATCTCCTTGGAGCCGCCATTAACGCTTGCGTTGTACTGCTTCTGCAAGCCTGTACGGCCGAATATCTCGTCCTGATAGTCGTTGCCCTCAACCGATTTCCAGATGTCGAGGTCGTTGAAGTTTCCATAGTCTGTCGAGCCAAGCTCATACTGATACATGGCGAACTCGTAAGGCGAGAGGGTCTTCACGGTCTTCGTCACCTTCTTCCAACCCAGCAGTCCGTTGAAGCTCACCTGGGTCTTGCCTTCCTTTCCCTCCTTTGTGGTGATGATGATTACACCGTTGGCACCACGTGCGCCATAGATGGCTGTTGACGAAGCGTCCTTCAGCACGTCGATGCTCTGAATCTCACTTGGCGAGATGTCGCTGATGCTTGTCACAGGGAAGCCATCCACAATATAAAGAGGTGAGTTGTCCTGGGAGAGCGAGCCACCTCCACGCACGCGGATCTTCACGTCGGCATCGGGCGAGCCTTCCGTAGTGGTGATGTTCACACCAGCCATCTTACCTGTCATCGCCTCGCTTACGTTGCTTACAGGAATGTTTGAAATTTGCTTCTCGTTGAGCGACGATACTGAACCCGTGAGGTCCTTCTTCTTCACCGTACCGTAACCGATCACAACCACGTCGTTGAGCGTGGTGGCATCGTCCTCAAGCATCACAGCCACCTGTGCCTTGCCCTTAACGTCAACTGTCTTGGTCTTCATTCCCAAATAAGAGATTACCAGTTGGTTGCTCTTTCCCGAGAGTTTCACTGTCGCATTTCCGTCAAAGTCTGTAATGGCACCGTTGTTGGTACCCTTTTCCATAACAGTAGCACCAATGACCGTCTCTCCTGTTTGGTCGGTGACTGTCACTTTGACACTCTGTGCGGAAACGCCTCCTACGATGAGCAATAACATCATCGTAAGCACGATTCTGATTTGTTTTAATTTCGACATATAAATAATTGTTTAAATAATGTTTTGCAAGTTCTTTCAGTTCCTAATTATTAACATATATTCGGTTTGTGGTGCAAAGATAATGCAAATCTGAGACAATACAAAATAAAAATCCAAAAACTTTCATTTTTATTTTGTTCTTCTCTCTACTTGCACTATCTTTGAATAAGATAGGCTGCGTCTCGGAAATAAAAATAAAAGTTTTTGGACTTTTATTTTGTATTTCTCTCAACTTGCACTATCTTTAGATAAGATAGGCTGCACTCGGAAATGAAAAGAAAAATATGATTTTCCTTTGTCATTTCACTCATTTAGATAAAAATCTCACGCTCAGAAAAGAAATATGCTTTCTTTTCCTTCGCTTAATCGATTTTTTGCACTACCTTTGAATAAGATAGGCTGCGTCTCGGAAATAAAAATAAAAGTTTTTGGACTTTTATTTTGTATTTCTCTCAACTTGCACTACCTTTGCAGCCGTTAAGTGAGCATAGGAACGTATAATGACAGAGGCAACGAGAAATAGGGAGCTGTTTGAGACGGTATGGCGTGAGAACTTCTCACGGCTATACCATATTGCGTACGATTTCCTGCAAGACGACGAGGCAAGCCGCGATGTCGTCAGCGAAGTGTTCACTAAGGCATGGCAGAAATGGGACGAGATGCAGCCTGATTCTATCAAAGGCTATCTGTTCATAGGCGTGCGCAACACCTGCTACAACAGATTGCGCGTGCAGGATGCACACAAACGTTATGCCGAATATGTAAGGCATTTCTACGATGCTGCCGACTACAACCACTTGGACGAGACCGACGAACAGATTGTCGCCTTAAACAGGATGGTGGAGCAGTTGCCACAAAAGACAAGATTCGTGCTTCGACAGTGCTACTACGAGAGACATACATACAAGGAGGTGGGCGAGATGATGGGAATGTCGGCAGAGGGAGTGAAGAAACACATCGTGAAGGCATTCTCTATCCTGAGGGAACGGTTCAATGTTAAAAAAAGATAGAAAAGTACCCGACAAGGCAGTGAAGTGGTATATAAAAAAAGAGTAAACGACAAACAATGAAGGAAGACAAAGGTTCACAAACGATAGATGTTGACATACTGATGCCAACGGAGGACGAGCAGCACGAGCTTCGCATGGCAATGGGACGAGCCTCTCGCCCCGAACCCGACGTAGAGGCAGAATTGGAGAAGTTTGTCGCAGCACACATGGAGCGACGACCAGCCAAGCCGTGGGTGAGACCTTTGGCATGGTTGTCTGCCGCGGCTGCCGTAGTGGTGCTGATATTGCTTGTCGGAAAACCTTTCTCCAATGAAAAACGTCAGGAGGCCTTCGTGGCAGTTGAGAATCTAAAGCGCGAGGTGACGATAGAGACGGAGGGTTCAGAGCCTGCCGTGGTTACACAGAAGCAGCTCGACTTTAGCCATGTTGCCCACAAACCCGCCTTGGACAAACCCGCGGAAATGGGGAAGACCACCATTGCCACGTCGCGCGGTATGGACTTTGGCCTCACCCTGCCCGACGGCACGGAGGTGTGGCTGAACGCCGAGAGCCGCATCACATTTCCCAACGAGTTCTCCTCGCGTCAAAGGGAGATTGAGATTGACGGCGAGGCTTTCTTCGACGTGAGGAAGGATGCCGACCGACCATTTATCGTCCACACTAAATACTTCACTACGAAGGTTCTTGGAACGTCGTTCGACGTGAAGGCCTATCGTGAGGAAACGGCACATGTGGTGCTCGTGAGCGGAAAGGTGGAGGTGACTGCCGGCGAAGGTGGCTCAAAGACCATAATGCCAGGCGAAATGGTAAGCATTGGCGATGGTGGACAGCTGCAAAAGGAAAGTGTTGACACCTATTCTTATATACAGTGGAAGGAGGGTTTCTTCTATTTCGACCGCACGCCACTTGGTGACATCATGCGCGAGCTTGGACGATGGTACAACATAAACATTGTGTTTGAGAAGCCTTCGCTGATGGACGTGCGCTTGCATTTCGTGGCGGAAAAGAGCCAGAGCATCAACGAAATCGTAAGCAGTCTAAATGCCGTGGCACCGGGGAAAGTGGAAATGGGTGACAATGAGATAACGGTGTATTAAGAGGTGAGAGGTAAGAGGTGGGAGGTGAAAGGTGGATTTTTTTTTGTTTTTTTGTACCCGATAGCTTACGAAGTGTGTATTTATGTTTGTATATTCAAAAAAATTGTAACGTAAATACGCATAGACATGAAGAAAAAAGCACTTCTAACGCTTCTCGTGCTGCTGTCAACGCTGCTTGTCGGTACGGCTTCTGCCGCCAACGGCAAGGACATCACGCTGAAATGCCGCGACATGCTGCTGACGGAAGCACTACGGCTGGTTGAGAGACAGTCGGGCTATTACAAGATCAACTACAACTATGACGAGTTGAGCAAACACAAGGTGACTGCCAACATCTCGAAGAAACCCGCTCCAGTGGCAGTTGACATGCTGCTCGACGGGCTTCCCTATCAGGCAGAGGTGAAGGACAGGTTCATCAACATCACCAAGGAGCAGAAATACTATGTCATCAACAACGACGTATTTACTGCCAAGGGACGCGTCACCGACCAGGCTGGCGAGCCTCTTATGGGCGTAACCATCAAGGCAAAGGGAATGTTGAGCGGAACTGTGACCGACGAGGACGGACGCTTCTCGCTTCCCGGTGTAAGCCAGAACTCGCTTCTTACCTTTTCCTACATCGGAATGAAGACTCTCGAAAGGAAAGCCTCAAAGAATTTCATTGAGGTTATTCTCGACGACGAGGGAAACGTGATGAAGGACGTGGTGGTCACGGGTATTTTCCGAAAGGCGAAGGAGAGCTACACTGGTTCGGTGGCAACAGTAACGGCAGAGCAGTTGCAGCAGTTTCGCGGACAGAACCTGCTACAGACTCTGAAGAATGCCGATGCTTCAATAAACTTCGGCATCGACAACCTCAACGGCTCAAACCCCAACAACCTGCCCGACATCAACATTCGAGGCAACTCGTCGCTGCCGATGAGCGTTGAGGAGTTCAACGCGGGGCAGCAGAACAATCCCAACACTCCACTCGTAATAATGGACGGCTTTGAGATCTCGCTGCAAAAGCTCATGGACTACAACGACGAGGAGATAGAGAGCATCAACATCCTGAAGGATGCCGCGGCAACTGCCATCTACGGTTCGCGTGGTGCCAACGGTGTGATAGTCGTAGTATCAAAGCGTCCCACGCCAGGACAGCTGAAGGTGAACCTCGAGATGGGACTTCAGCTCGAAGTGCCTGACCTCTCAAGCTACAATCTGCTCAATGCAGCCGAAAAACTCGAGCTTGAGCGCAAGGCAGGACTCTACGACAGCAATTGGTCGTCAACATCACAGACAGAAGCCCTGTTGAAGGAAGCCTACAACGAGCGTCTGCGCCAAGTGCTTAACGGAGTCGATACCGACTGGATGTCGAAACCGCTGCGCACTGGAGTGGGACAACGCTACAACCTCAGGCTCGAAGGCGGAAGCGAGGAGTTCCGATGGAGCGCCGACGCACAGTACAACGACGTTGAGGGAGCGATGAAGGGCTCACACCGACGCACGTTCAACGGTGCCATCACCTTAATGTATATATATAAGAACCTGACGTTCCGCAACTATACCTCAGTGGGCATCAACGCCAGTCAGGAAAGTCCTTATGGCTCGTTCAGCGACTATGTTGACCAGCAGCCATACAACTCTCCATACGATAGCGAGGGCAACCTGCGCAAGTTTTTCGACCCATTCTACAAGAACGCCGCGAAACCTGAGAACCCATTATACAATGCCTCGCTTGGCTCGTTTGACAAGAGCAGCTATCAAGAGCTGACAAACAACTTTGCCATCGACTGGAACATCCTGCCCGAACTTACACTGCGCGGACAGTTAGGCATTTCAAAGACAGACAGCGAGACCAACCGTTTCCTCTCGCCCGAGGACACGTATTTCTCAAACTCAAGCACAGGCTCCGAGTATCAGACTGGCGCAGGATTCCTACGTCGTGGACTCTACCGCTACGGCAACGGCAAGAACCTATCCATAAGCGCCGACATCACTCTCTCTTTCAACAAGGTGTTCAACGACGTACACTCTCTCTATGCCGGTCTGAACTGGAGCATGCGCACCTACGACTTCGACTATTTCAACCTTGCCCTTGAGGGATTCTCCAACGAGTCGATGAACAACATTGCCGACGCGCGCCAGTATGCGCAGAACGAGATGCCGAGCGGCTACAACACCAAGACACGCCAGTTTGGCATTACGGGCAACGTCAACTACACCTACAACAGCCTCTACTATGTTGACTTGTCCTATCGTGTGGACGGAAACTCGTCATACGGAAGCGACAAGAAATACGCTCCGTTCTGGAGTGCCGGTATAGGTTGGAACCTGCACAACGAGAAATTCCTCAAGAACAACGGCATAGTAAACATGCTGCGTCTGAAAGCCTCATACGGTGAGACTGGTGCCGCATCGGGTGCCCAGGAAACAGATGCCTACACCTATTATCAATATATCAACAACAACCGATATATGAACTGGACAGGTGCCGCACTCGGAGGATTAGGCAATCCAAACCTATCGTGGCAGACCACAAAGGAGATGAACATCGGTACGGAGTTCGGACTGCTCGACAACCGCATCAAGGGTTCGTTTGAGGTTTATACCAAAAAGACCAACAACCTGCTTTCATCAATGGACTTGCCCCTTTCGATGGGCTTCCCCTCCTATCGTGCCAACATTGGCGAAGTGGAGAACAATGGTTGGGAGGCTGCACTACAAGGCTTCATAATCCGCGACACGAAGCGCAAGCTGAACTGGATGATTGGCGCACAACTCGTGTATAACAAAAACGAGATCACCAAACTCT
>CAMAGM010000035.1 GCA_945833995.1 uncultured Prevotella sp. | reverse complement strand
GAATCAGGTTTTTCTAAGGCAAACTTATTACTTTTGCATTCCGAAAGCGTGGATGGTCTGCGCTAATAATGAATGTAAAAGATGAAAAGAACTTTTGTTTTAGTATTATTGACGATGTGGGCAACGCTTGCATTGAAAGCACAGAC
This sequence comes from uncultured Prevotella sp., assembly GCA_945833995.1. Lineage (GTDB taxonomy): Bacteria > Bacteroidota > Bacteroidia > Bacteroidales > Bacteroidaceae > Prevotella. The sequence goes on along the minus strand of CAMAGM010000035.1, from coordinate 21,710 downwards.
GGATGCCCCTAACGACAGTGTGCAATTGGAGGAAGTGGTGGTGAGAGGAGCAAGAGTAGTCAACCGTACCGACGGGAAACTGTTGTTCCCTTCGGAGGAGATGACCAAGTCGGCGACTTCCGGTTACAGCCTCTTGAAGATGCTGCCACTGCCAAACGTCAAGGTTGATGACATCAGCGAAAGCATAACTGCCGCCAACTCTCTCGTAGGAGCAGTGCAGGTGAGAATCAATGATGTTGAGGCTTCCTCGGCAGACATCCAGTCGTTGCAGCCAAGGGAAGTGGAGAAGGTGGAACTTATCGACCGCCCTGTCGTGAGGTACGGCGAGGGCGTTGGCATCGTCATCAATATCATCACGAGAAAGGTAACGGCAGGATATGTCATAGGGGCAAGCGGCACGCTCGTGCCCAAGGCTGACATGACCAAAGGCAATGCCTATACTAAGATTAATAGCGGAAAGAGCGAACTGTCGCTGAACTATTCCGGATATTATCGCCACTCCAACGGTATGAATACCGTAGAGCAGGCAGACTATCTTATGGAGGACAATACATATAATAAGGTGGAGAGGAATACCGACGACATCATCAACAGAAACGCAACTCATGAGATACAGGCAAGATATAGCATGATAAATGCCAGTGGCACCGCCTTCCTCACAACGCTCTCTACATCAATAGACAACAATCCGCGATACTATAACAAAACCGATGTGTCATACTCTGACGGGAGAAACACTACTGAGACCATAGACAACAGTGAGAAGACCGTCAGCCCTCTGCTCGACCTGTATTTCAAGACCAATATAGGAAAGAGCCAAAGTCTCATAGCCAATGCCACGGGAGCATACACACATACCGACTACGGCTATCTGTTTACATCCGACAAGACTTCTTTCGGTTATAATACTCTCGGCAAAAAGTGGTCGCTCAATTCGGAGGCGATATATGAAAACCGTATGAAGCCCTTCACCCTCTCGGCAGGACTTCGCTATGCGCAGAAATATATCGACAACGACTACTCGGGCGATGCCGTTTTCGTGTCGGAAATCCATGCAAGCAATGTCTATGCCTTCTCACAAATCCAAGGCTCGTTGTGGAAAATCAGTTATATGGTGGGACTTGGACTTAGCCGTGAATACTATCGCCAAGGCGAGACTATGTACGACCGTGTGTGGCTCCGTCCGAAACTGAACCTTTCCATGCCTCTCTCTCAAAGCCTTATGCTCAACTACACGCTCACTTCCTCGCCTGCCTCATCAAAGCTGCAGAACATGAGCGGAATGTCCATCATCACCAACGAGATGGAATATTCGGTTGGCAATCCTGATTTAATCATGGAAAGGCGCGACGACCACACACTCACTCTTAGCTATCAGTCGCCACGCCTCTACTCTCAACTCATGACATTCTATCGCCACAACGACCATCCCGCCATGCAACACGTTTATCGCACTGCCGACGGACGCTTCGCCAAGACCTTCCTCGAAGGCCGACGCATAGACATGCTCATGCTGCAGAGCTACACCAACTACGACATCATTCCCCAACATCTCAATGCCTATCTGTCGGCAGAAATGCTGAACATCTGGAACGACGGACAGGACTACAGCCATCGCCTCACGTCGTTCAACTTCAATGTGGGTCTTACAGCATGGCTCGGAAATTGGACAATAGCAGCAACAATGGACAACGGCTTTCATTTTATGGAAAACGAGTATGAAGGCCGCAACGTCTTCTCTGACTACATCAATGTATCATATAAACTTAATAATCTTACCGCAAGCCTATTCTGCCAGAACCTGTTTAAACGCAACGGCAAGATAGAAGAGGTGGAAAACCACAACCGCCTCGCCAACAAGCTCTTTGTAGCCCGCAACCGCGACACGTCAAATGCCATCGGCATAAAACTGACATGGACATTGTCGAAGGGACGCAAGTTCAATGGCATAGAGCGCGACACCGACAGCCTGAAGGACAAGGAGACAGGGGTGGCGAAGTCGGGAAAATAATCCGTTTCGCGACTTGTCAAACTATGTTATTCGTCTTCCGTGCGACACTGCGTAAAGTGCATGTCGCGTTGCGCTTTCTCCTTGGGAAAGGCGAAATAGGTGCATGTGGCTTCAGTGCATATTGTTCCAGTGGAGTCGGCAAGGGTGGCGTCGATTACAACTATGTTGCGGCGTTGCTCCCTTATGTGTGCACGCACAGTAAGTTCTGCGTCCAGGGTTGATACGGGCCTCTTGTATCTTGTTTCCATTTTCGATGTCACTCCTGCTGTCTGCAGCTTTCGGGTGATCACCCAGCCGCACACCTCGTCTAAGAGCAGAGCCTGTATTCCGCCGTGCAGTGTGTTGAGCCAACCCTGATAGTTGCCGCTTGGCTTCCATTTGCTCACTATGTCGTCTCCGTCCTCAAAGAAGTGGAGATGCAATCCGAAAGGGTTGTCGGGAGAGCAGCCAATGCAGTTGTAGCCAGGCATTCCTTCCCAAGGATTCAGAATTCTTTTCATAAAACTATATTTTTCAACTGAGCTTGCTATATCTTTCTATCTTGCACGAATGTTGCTTCGACTCCTTGTCGTAGTGCAGGAGAGATAAGCCTGCAACTGCTTGCAAAGTTACATTTTTTTTGCCTTCCCACCAAACTTTCAAAACTACGTTTCTCGCATTTACGACTATTTAACAAATCCACGACTGAACTGTAACCATTCAGCTAATCCTATATATTGGAACACAAAGACACGAAGAAACGAAAATTTTCTTTATATACAAAGACAACAAGCGACTTGAAAGTCGCCACAAATCTTTGCTTAGGGGGTAAATTGTTCCAAATGAGAAAAAATGATACAGAGGTGTGAAAAAGTTGGAGAAAAGTTTTGCTGTTTCATTTTTATTTCTTACTTTTGTCCCCGACTTCCGTTAGTCGCCTTTAAAGCGAGCATCGAAGGTGTTTGGTGTTTCGGTTGTCTCTATTTATGAAAAGCGTTTGTCACGCTTGTTTTGGCTGTCTGAAATCTTGCAAATTTCTCGATATAGTCAGGACAAAGCAACGATAGATGCTCATGCTGTAGTTTATTATAGCTGCCATAGTGCCTTTGCCTATGCACTCTTGTGCAAACAACAAAGGATTGTGACACTTTATATAAACTCATCCGGCGTGAGGATTGCGTTGCTCGTTCAACTATATCGGGCATGCAAGAGCCTCAGGCAGCTGGATGGGCAACAAAGACTCTCACGCCTTTTGTATTTAGATTAAGAAATAGCTAAAAACAATCTGCCCAATCCGTGAGTCTATAGGCAAAAAATAATTTATTTATGAAACACATCAAATTTTTATCAATGTTTGCCATCGCTCTTGCGATGACATCATGCAGCAGTAAAGACGACTATTCTGCGCCTGATGACAACACAATCAAGCTGAGCTACACCGTTGACCAACATTCGGTTGGAACGCGTGTCGGAATTAGTGGCACTGATTTCATTTAATTGGCACATTATTAAGATTATCAATAACGATTAAGAGCTATGAAGAAAGTGTCCATTTCAATTATCGCGGCTATGGTATTTGTGTTGTCCGTATCCTGCAATGGCAACAACAAGAATACAGTTAGCGAGAAAGAGCAACCTCAAGACTCTATCCCTGAGTCTGTATTAGACGAACCTGAACCAGAACCAGAAATAGTTAAGACAGTTTGTTTCACAGGAATCGCCAAGACCGAATATGAACGTGACTGGTGGGATGGGACAGTCCTTTCACAAAGAGACTATACCATGGAAATCGAATTGAAAGGTGAAGGGAACGTTAAGATTGTTTGTCACGAGAAGACCACCGATGCCAAGACCAAGAAATCAAGCACTGCGGTTTATTGGACCAATGAGGGTATATGGTATGACGATTATCTGCTCAGAGGCAATACACAAGTTCCGTTTATTAAAATGGAGGTAACAAACGACATTGGCGAAACCGACTATTGGTATCTGACATCAGACAAAAAACGTGTCTATTCCACATTCGATGATGATGACGCATACGACCATTTGCGAACAGGAACAAACAAATACGGACATGAGATAATAGATATTAAAACATTTACAAAATGAAACTCAAAGAACTTATACATTATTACAACAAGTACTGCATAGGCCAGTTTGTTGAAATGAACAGATGCGTCGATGAGTATTTCTATCCCAAAACAACGAATGGCTGGCTATATCTTTGCGTCAAAGGGGCGCATCAATATTGCATTGCCAGTTCGGCAATTAGTGCATTCATTCATCAGTTGCGAAGTTGCGGAATTGATAAATTACCGTCTGGTTATTACTGCGATTTTGAAGACTTGTATGCTGACATTGCCAGATGTCAGGTTCCTGGTATAGGAGACCTGACCTTGTACGATACTGCACTTAGAATAGGTCATGTGATGGCCCCCTGTATCTATCCCAAGCAGTATGTATATTTGGCCCGAGGGGCGAAAGTGGGAGCCGAAAAACTCCTTGGACGCAAGGTTAACTGGCGTGAGCCTATCGATGTCTTCCAACCATACTTCGGAGATTTCTCCTCACGCTGTATCGAAGATTTCCTTTGCATCATGAAGGACTTGCTTTGTAAAGGCGGTGTTATCAGTGGTGTTACTATTACAGGCAGCAAGATTTTCCTCAACAATGCTCCAACCTCACTAATATGTGATTGCGGAAAATTTATATGCCCCAATGCATACGACGAGAATTTGATAGTCATTGACTGCTGCAAAGACAGTATAGACAATGGCGATACACATGTTGAACTTTTAAAAGATTAAAAACAGTATGAAAACATTATTCAAAAAACTTATTATTTTAGTGACATTTATTTCTATGGGGTCACTACAGGTTAATGCGCAAGAAGCAGAGAATTTGCCCATTAAGGACTTGATAACCCATATCGATTTTTCGGGTGCTGAGCCTTCTTATAGGCAACAATTTATTGATATTCTGGAACTATTCCCAGAGGATGCCATTGGCAGCTATTCGATGAAAAAGAGAATGTACATCTATGTAACGGTTGATTCATGTCAGTATATGCTTTCTGACTTAGAAGTTACATGTGTCTATAAGGATGGAATAATTTCGGGAGCAAAACTTGCGGATGGGAAAAATACAATATCTTTTGACACAACCTTCGATGAGGACATGAAGTTAAAAGATGAGAAAGTACCTAATCCGGAGAATGGTCCTTATATATTTTTTTCAGACGGAAAGTGGGCAAGAAAACAAATAGGTGCTGGATGTGCGCTATGCTATATTCCGGGAGCTGATACTCCGTCAGAGATAATAAAGAAACTATTTACAAGCAGGACATTGCCAAAGCTCCAGCTTGTTGACGAAGAAGTGAACGCATTTGATGTATTCAAGGGAACTGAGAAGGTTGGCGAAATGTTGTCCGATAAAAGAAAGGCATATTTAGCAAAGTTGGAGCAATACGAAAAGGACAAAGAGGCTGAAGCTAAAAAAATGAAAGAAGCGGAGAAAGTCCTCTATCAGAAATTGTGCCAGACTTTTGGCAAGAAATACGTGGACGCATGCCAAAGAGGCCAACTTATTATTGGTACGCCCGAAGAACTGTTTGTCTTGGTCGTATCTTCAGGGGCGATGAAAAGAGTAAATAACGCAACGCTCTCTTCAGAGACTGGCAGAAGGAAAACATACAAGTTGTATGGTCCGACAGTATATAATACTTCAAGTGGAACTACATTCACTAATGGTTTTGTAGGCTGGGCTACATTTACCAATGGCAAACTGACATCAATAAGTTGGCGCTAACGATCTGAAAATACACTCAGACAAGAGAAAGCTGAATCGCTTGAAAGGACGTAAGCACTAACATTTATATTAAATAGAAGAAATTATGAAGAAGTTTATTATTTTTGCATTACTTTCAATGACTGGTATGACAATGGTTTATGCAACCAATGGACAGTTACAGAAGCAAAAGGTGGAACAGGCAACAACCCAACAGGATGTTACAGAAGACGAGAAAGTCTATTCTAAGGTGGATGAGATGCCTTCGTTCCCTACAGGTGAGAAAGCTATGAAAGAATGGATGAAAAATAACCTGAAGTATCCTGTCGTAGCGGAAGAAAACGGAATACAGGGAACAGTGGTTGTAAAGTTTGTAGTCAGAAAGAACGGTCTGATAGACAATATCAATGTGGTGAAGAGTGTTGACCCTTCACTTGATAAGGAAGCAAAAAGACTCATAAGGGTCATGCCGAGATGGAAACCAGGAAAACAGAATGGTGAACCAGTCAATGTGGAAGTCACAGTTCCTGTAAACTTCAGAATTTAAGAGCTATTCTTGCAAAGAGACAGTCGAATCTCTCAAAAGGGTAATATTAATCTTTCAAGGTAATATGTCATCAATTAGTTGATATTATCTCTTTGGGGATAGGCATTTCGAAATCGTCAAGCGTAACCGTAACCCGTAAATGACATTGAAAAACAGTTTTCAGATGTATATCAGTTACGGGTTACGGTTACGCTTCTGCTTCCTCTTGGAGGTCATAAGTTAAGACAGATGCTTGTCAAATGAACAGGGGACAGACACCGTTCATGCACAGTATTCACGGGCGTTTTGGCTGCCTATAATATTCCCCGATTTATGGCAGAAATGAACTTTAATATAATAAAAAACAACCTCTATTGTATTCATGTGAGAGTTCCTAAGTATGGGGACAAAACGAAGCCAGACGCAGGGTTTGCGTCTGGCTTTAGTTTTCTACATCGTTCGCCACTCATTTTTTACACTACAGCCAACAGCTGACGGCCAATTTTGTGGATGCCATCCACTATGCGCTGGCGTTGCTGCGGACGTGGCTTCTTTGAGCCATTGGCATAGTGTGACAGTAGCTGTGGGTTGATGCCGGAAGCACGGCTGAGGGTTGCCAACGAGATGAAAGGCTCGTAGGCACGAAGCATAGTTGCAACATCCATCAGGTTGTATTCAAACTCATAATCGCCATCTGCCAACCTCATAATCAATCACAATAAAATGTTGAACATATATCCCGACAGGATGATGAAGAGGGTGACCGTGGCGAAGAATATCGTGATGAGCCGCCAGGTCATAACCTTCTTCAGCAGGGTGGCTTCAGGGAGCGACAGTCCGACTACCGCCATCATGAAGGCAATGGCCGTGCCAAGGGGAATACCCTTTGCCACAAACACTTCCACAACGGGTACAATGCCCGCTGCATTGGCATACATCGGGACGGCAAGCATAACACTTAGGGGAACGGCATACCAATTGTCGCGCGACATATACTGCTCGAAGAAGCCCTCGGGAATGAAGCCGTGCATGAAGGCACCGATGCCGATACCTATCAGCACATAAACCAACACACTGCGCACAATCTGCCATGCATCGCCGATGATAGTGGGCAGGCGCTGGAAGAAGGTGGTGTTGTCCTTTTCCCATTGTGCCGACTGCTGCTCTGACTGTGCCTGCACCTGTTTCACCCAGTCGCTCAGATAAGGCTCAAGGTGCATGCGCCCCAATATGATGCCGCCAATGCAACCGAGGAGTATGCCACTGACGACATATATCATCGTAGCCTGCACACCGAACGAACCGAGGAACATGGCCACCGCCACCTCGTTGACCAATGGTGAGGTGATAAGGAATGCCAATGTCACGCCAAGCGGTATGCCGCCCTTCACAAAACCGATGAAAAGCGGTATGGAGGAGCAGGAGCAGAAAGGAGTGATTGCCCCGAATACCGACGCCAACAGATATTGAAGTCCATAAAGGCGATGACTGACGAGATAATTCCTCAGTCGCTCGATGGGGAAATAAGCATTGACTATACCCATGACGCTGCTGATGAGGAAGAGCAGAATCAGGATCTTGATACTGTCATAGACAAAGAAGTTGACGGCACCACCCAAGGCGGTAGTGCCATCCAGTCCCATAATGGAATATACAAGCCAATCGGCAAAATGTTGTATCATATTTTATATTCCCAATAACTGCTTAACCTCTGATTCTGAAGGCACCTTACCTTTCAGCACCACCTTGCCGTCAATGACGACAGCTGGGGTTGACATGATGTTATAGTGCATGATTTCCTCGATGTCATCCACCTTGGTAAGCTGCACATCCATCCCAGACTCCTTCACCACTTTCTCCACCACAGCGTATGTGCTCTTGCATTTGGCGCAGCCAGGACCCAACACCTTTATTTCCTTTATGCCGTCACTGCTGCCAATAGCTGTGTCGGATGATTCCTTGTCAGTTTCTGCGGCAGGAATGACATAAGCATCCCCACACGAACACTTGCAGGGCTTTGGTGAGAAGAGGGAAGCCCAAAAACCTTTCTTTTCTTTCTTTTCCATGATTATATATATAATGTATATGCGTAATAAATTCCTACGATGATGAACAACACTGCCACCACGCGGTTAAACCACTTTTGGAACACCTGCATCTTCTGATAGAAGCCTGCAATATTCGACACGCTGTAGGCGATTATCCATGCCACTGCCACTACGGGCAATCCCGTAGCCAAGGCATAGACGGCAGGCAGGGCATAGCCTCCCGCAGCTGATGCCGACATGGGGATGAGCATGCCGAAGTAGAACAGTCCGCTTGTGGGACAGAACGCCATGGCAAACAGGAAGCCAAGCAGCAGGCTGCCCCATGCCCCGCGAAGCCGCTCACTCCTTTGCGAAGCATTAATGCCGAAACTCGACAATGGAAGTTTGTCGCCAAACAACATCAGCAAGCCCATGACAACAAGTATAGGACTCAGCAGCATCTCTCCCCATAGACTTACCTCCGACTGCAGGTCGAAAGTGTCAAGACCTCTTCTGAGCATATAGATGAGCAATGCACCCAGTAAGGAATAGGCGACGATTCGCCCGAGCGTATAGAGGAGTCCATACAGGAAAGTGCGGTTTCTGCTCTCTATGTCCTTGCTGATAAAGCCGATGGCAGTGATGTTGGTGGCAAGCGGACAGGGACTTACCGCCGTGAGCAGCCCCAAGATGAAAGCCGTCAGCACCGGCACGTCGCTCCCTTCAAGCCATGTATGCAGTATATCCATAGCCAGGTCCTATTTCATCAGTGCCTTGATCTTCCCGTTCACTCCCTTCTTGAACTCATCCGTATGCTTGCGGGCGTTCTTGAAGGCAAACTGTGTCATGTCGTTACGCGTCTCCTTGCCTTTCTTCCATCCGTTGACAAAGAGCGATGACCAGGTGACACGGTAGTCCTTGGCAATCTTTGCGCCCTCGGGTGTTGAGATGTCCACAACCTTGAACACCACCTTTCCATTCTTCTTCTCGTTGGCAAAGTCCTTTTCCACAACTTCTTTGGCATACTTCTCGATAGCCATGCAGGTCACGCATCGTTGCTTGCCATGGAAATACATCACTTCCACATGGTCTTTCACCTTTGTCTGAGCCAATGCCATCATGGCAAACAGGCTCACTACCATGAATAATAAGTTTCTTTTCATAAATATAAGTATATAATAATTTGTAATTCGCAAAACTACGAACATTTAAGTTCTTTTAAAAGGGACACTCATCATGATGCCCCTTATATTTTAGCAGCAATCTTCTTTTTTACACAGACACTGGGCGAAGAAACCGCCAAACAGTTCCTTTGCCAGTTGCCAGTTGTCGCGGTTGATGCAGTACTTCACCTTGGGAGCTTCCACCTCGCCTTGTATCAATCCCGCCTCTTTCAGTTCTTTCAGATGCTGTGAGACAGTGGCTTTGGCTATAGGCAGTTCCTCATGGATATCACCGAAATAGCAAGTTTCCTGCTTGGCAAGAAACTGCAAGATGGCAATACGTGCCGGATGCCCCATTGCCTTGGCGAACCGCGCCAACTGTTCCTGCCTTATACTATAATCCTTGTTTGCCATATTAATAATTTTGTTCGCAAAGTTACGAACACGATTTGGATATTCCAAATGTTTCCTTATTTATTTATTGATGAGAGACAGTAATTTAACATTCATTCATTGAACAAAGTGTTATTTTGCGTTTTATTAGGAATCCGTTCCGTAGATATTGGTGTCAATCATCAATTTGAGTTCTTCGTCACAATCCTTACGCTCATCTCGATGACTGCCTTGTCGTTGTCGTCGGCGAGGATGAGCGAGCCGGACTTTGTGAAGCGGTATTTCTTCACTCTTGAGAGAGCCTCTAAAATCTTGGTCTCGGTGGACATGTCGGGACACATCATCCGTGTCATTCCCATCTGACTGAGGTCGATGGTGCCTTTCTTGGCATCGCCCTCTGCCTTGAAACCGCCGGTGAGGCTGTTGCAGCTGGCATTGCCATACACACGGCTCTTCTCGACGTCAAGACCGATGAAAGGAGTCTTTTCTCCCTTGTTGTCAAGAGCCTGTCCGTCGATTTTGTCGATGTTCCACTCGTGTGTCATAGCGTCTTTCATGGTTGTCTTCTGGCAGGAGCAGCCAGTGAGTGATGCTGCCATTGCTGTTGCGATAAATAGTTTTTTCATTTCTTTTATGTATTAAATTATTAATTCGGCTGCAAAGTTACTACGAAAAAGGCAAATACGGAAATGTTTTAATATCTTTTATCTATTATAAACGTATGATTGTTTGCTCATTTCGTCTATTTTACTTACCTTTGCCGCTAAAAAAATACAAGATATGATGACAGAATCGCCAATAAATGAACAGGGGACAGACACCGTTCATGCACAGTATTCACGGGCGTTTTGGCTGCCTATAATATTCCCCGATTTATGGCAGAAATGAACTTTAATATAATAAAAAACAACCTCTATTGTATTCATGTGAGAGTTCCTAAGTATGGGGACAAAACGAAGCCAGACGCAGGGTTTGCGTCTGGCTTTAGTTTTCTACATCGTTCGCCACTCATTTTTTACACTACAGCCAACAGCTGACGGCCAATTTTGTGGATGCCATCCACTATGCGCTGGCGTTGCTGCGGACGTGGCTTCTTTGAGCCATTGGCATAGTGTGACAGTAGCTGTGGGTTGATGCCGGAAGCACGGCTGAGGGTTGCCAACGAGATGAAAGGCTCGTAGGCACGAAGCATAGTTGCAACATCCATCAGGTTGTATTCAAACTCATAATCGCCATCTGCCAACCACTGTGGTACACTATCGCCATCAGCCAACATGCCGTCTATGTGGAAGCGTAACGTTTCTGGAACCTCACGTTGAAGTTCATCGTATGTCTTGGCAGTCAAAGCCACTGCTCCTGGGACATTGTCGCCCAGAGTAGCTCCAAAATTCTTGTCGCACCATGCGACATTAACCTTTATTTTTTCCATTTTATTATATACTATTAATGCAAACAGTCATTTCCAATTAGCTTGTTTCCATATACTGTTTAAAAGGAATTGGCTTAAAACCTCATTCATGGCTCCCCTCACAGTCACTTTCCCTGCTTTCGAGGGATGTTTGAATTGTCTGTGGTCGCCTTTTGTAGTATAGAGATACCAGCCGTCTTTTTCAAGCAGTTCAATAACCTCTCTTACTTTATACCGTTTCATATAAGTTGTTTTGCTTTAAGACGCCGTAAAGGTAATAAAAATAATGCTAAAGACCAAATGTTTTATAGTAAATGGTATTCCTTTTAATACTATTTAAGGCTAAAGGCTGAACAAATACTGTATGGATATAGATAATAGTTGCGATCCATAACTTAATAAAATCAACATTCCAATGTCACATTCCCGCAGCGAGAAAAATTTACAATGCTCTCGGGAGCGTCTCGAAGGCATCACGAGACCATACCGAAGGCTGACGTTTGACAAAATGTTCACAAAACATGGTTTTGGAGGATGGCAAAGGGGGATTGCCGAGAGTTGCGTTTTCGGAAAAAAACGATGTGGGAATGAAGAATTTTCCACTTTCCTTTCGTTTTCTTAAAGAATAGTTGTATCTTTGCACCCAGATTAAAATATTAACCGTTTTGGAAGAGAAAGATATGGCCCTTTTGGGTAAGATAAAATATCCAGCCGACTTGCGAAGACTGGCTGAGGAACAGTTGCCAGAGGTTTGCGACGAACTGAGACGTGACATCGTCGATGAGTTGTCGGTAAACCCCGGACACCTTGCCTCAAGCCTTGGCGTGGTCGAGCTGACCGTGGCATTGCATTATGTCTATGACACTCCACACGACAGGATCGTATGGGATGTGGGACATCAGGCATACGGCCACAAAATCCTCACGGGCAGACGTGACCTGTTCTATACGAACCGCAAGCTAAACGGCATAATGCCCTTCCCCTCGCCAAAGGAAAGTGAGTACGACACCTTCGTGTGTGGACATGCAAGCAACTCCATATCAGCCGCCCTCGGAATGGCCGTGGCTACGAAAGCCAACGGCGAGAGCCGGCATGTGGTGGCTGTGATAGGCGACGGGGCAATGAGCGGCGGCCTTGCGTTTGAGGGACTCAACAACGTGTCGCAATATCCCAACGACATGCTCATCATACTGAACGACAACAACATGTCGATTGACCGCAGCGTGGGTGGCATGAAGCAATATCTGCTGGGGCTTAACACCAACGAGACCTACAACGCATTGAAGTTCAAGGTGACGCAGTGGCTCCACTCGCGTGGCTATATGGAGGACGACAGGCGAAAGGGGCTCATAAGGCTAAGCAACGCATTGAAATCTGCCATAAGCCATCAGCAGAACATCTTCGAGGGGCTCGACATAAGATATTTCGGACCGTTTGACGGGCACAACGTGAAGGAGTTGGTGCGCATACTGAAACAGCTGAAGGGCATGAGTGGCCCCAAGCTGCTCCACCTGCACACCGTGAAGGGCAAGGGCTACAAGCCTGCCGAGAAGGCTGCCACGATTTGGCACGCTCCGGGAAAGTTTGACGTCGATACGGGTGAGCGCATAGTGAGCGACACCACGGGACAACCACCTAAGTTCCAGGACGTGTTTGGCGAGACGCTGCTTGAGCTGGCAAGGCAGAACGACAAGATAGTGGGCGTTACGCCAGCCATGCCTACGGGTTGCTCGATGAACATAATGATGGACGCAATGCCGGAGAGAACCTTCGACGTGGGCATTGCCGAGGGTCATGCCGTGACATTCTCGGCAGGAATGGCGAAGGAAGGCCTAATACCGTTCTGCAATATCTACAGCGCATTCGCCCAGAGGGCATACGACAACGTGATACACGATGTTGCAATACTGCGTCTGCCAGTGGTGCTTTGCCTCGACCGCTCAGGTCTTGTGGGCGAGGACGGCCCTACGCACCATGGCGCATTCGACATTCCCTCGCTGCGCACGGTGCCAAACCTCACCATCTGCTCGCCATACGACGAGCACGAGCTGCGCCGCATGATGTTCACCGCCCAACGGAAAGGCAACGGCCCGTTTGTGATACGCTATCCGCGAGGCAACGGCTATCTGGCAGATTGGCGCTGCCCGCTGGAGGAGATAAAGGTGGGCACAGGCAGGAAGCTGAAGGACGGAAAGGACATTGCCGTGCTGACGCTTGGGCCAATAGGCCACACGGCGGCTGAGGCAATAGCAGAGGTGGAGTCAGAGCATGGGGGAAAGAGCATTGCCCACTACGACATGCGCTTCGTGAAGCCTCTCGATGAGCAGCTGCTTGCCGAGATAGCAGGACGTTTTGAACGGATAGTGACCGTGGAGGATGGCTCGCTCAACGGCGGCTTCGGATCTGCCGTGCTTGAATGGATGGGCGACCATGGACACAAGGTGCAAATAACCCGTCTTGGCTTGCCCGACGAGTTTGTGCAGCACGGAAAGGTGGAGGAACTGCAGCACATAGTGGGCATTGACAAGGAGGGAATTAAAAAAGCATTGATATGAAGATAATAATTGCCGGAGCAGGAGCCGTGGGCACACACCTCGCGAAACTCTTGTCGAGGGAGCATCAGGAATGTACGCTGATGGACACCGACCCAAGTAGGTTGGAGGGACTCGACAGCGACTACGACATCATGACGATGCTCGGCTCGCCAACAAGCATAAAGGCACTGGAGGATGCCGGCACGGCGAGTGCCGACCTATTCGTCGCGGTTACTCCCGACGAGAGCCGCAACATGAACGCCTGCATTCTCGCACATGCCATAGGCGCAAAGAAGACCGTGGCGCGAATAGACAACTATGAGTATCTTGACACAAAGTTGAAACCATTTTTCAGGAAACTGGGCATCGACTCGCTCATCTATCCGGAGGTGCTTGCCGCACAGGACATCATCAACGGATTGAAAATGAGCTGGGTGAGACAGCGATGGGACGTTCACGGCGGGGCTTTGGTGATGCTCGGAGTAAAGCTGCGCGAGACGTGTGAGATATTGAACCAACCGCTAAAGGAGCTTTGCGGCCCTGACGACCCATACCACATAGTGGCGATTAAGCGTGGTGGCGACACCATCATACCAGGCGGTAACGACGAGTTGCGCAACATGGACTTCGCCTATTTCATGACCACACGCGAGTATATACCTTATATAAGAAAGGTGGCGGGCAAGGAACACTATGCCGACGTGAAGAACGTGATAATCATGGGCGGCAGCAAGACTACGGTGAGGACGGCACTGACTGTGCCTGACTATATGAACGTGAAGGTGATAGAACGTGACGAGAAACGCTGCGACAGGCTCAACGAGCTGCTGAGCGACACCGACACAATGGTGATTCACGGCGACGGACGCGACATCGGGATGTTGATGGAGGAGGGAATACGCAACACCCAGGCATTCGTGGCACTGACGGAGAATGCCGAGACAAACATCCTGGCTTGCCTTACCGCAAAGCGGCTGGGAGTGAGAAAGACGGTGGCAATGGTTGAGAACCTCGACTATGTGGATATGGCTGAAGGTCTTGACATTGGCACGATAATAAACAAGAAGACGATTGCCGCGAGCCACATCTTCCAGCTGATGCTCGATGCCGACGTGAGCAACATGCGCTCGCTGATGGTTGCCGACTCCGACGTGGCGGAGTTCACTGCGGCGCAAGGGTCGCCGGTGACGAGGAAACCTGTCAAGGACCTCGGGTTGCCTACTGGAGTGACCATAGGCGGACTTGTGCGCCACAATGTGGGAATGTTGGTAAACGGTAACTCACAGATAGAGGCAGGCGACTCGGTGATGGTGTTCTGCCATGAGCACAACCTGAAGAAGGTGGAGAAATATTTCAAGCCAAAGCTGCTATGGTGAACTACGGAATCATAACGAAGATTATCGGACAGCTGTTGTTCATCGAGGCATTCATGATGCTGGTGTGTCTTGGCACCGCATTCTTCTATGCCGAGGACGACGTGCTCTCGTTCCTCATCTCGCTGCTCGTGACGATGGTGGGCGGCTTGCTGTTCCGCTATGCGGGCAGGAATGCCGACAACCGCCTGAGCCGGCGCGACGCATACCTCGTGGTGACCGCTACGTGGATAATCTTCAGTTTCTTTGGCATGTTGCCTTATCTGATAGGTGGATACATACCTAATGTGTGTGACGCATATTTTGAGACGATGTCCGGATTCACCACTACGGGAGCCTCGATACTTGACGATGTGGAGCACATGCCTCACGGAATACTCTTTTGGCGAACGATGACCCAATGGATTGGAGGCTTGGGAATTGTGTTCTTCACCATTGCCATCCTGCCCTCGATAGTGGGCGGAAGCATGAAGGTGTTTGCGGCTGAGGCAACAGGACCGATAAAGTCGAAGCTCCATCCAAGGCTCAGCACGAGCGCGAAATGGATTTGGAGCATCTACACCGTGCTGACCGTTGCCTGTTTCGCCTCGTTCGCATTGGCGGGAATGGGCTGGTATGACAGCGTGAACTACTCGATGACGACAACTGCCACAGGAGGTTTCGCACCCCATAACGACTCGTTGTCGCATTTCCATTCGGCAGAGATAGAGTATATTGGAATACTGTTCCAGTTCCTCTCGGGCATCAATTTCGTGATGCTCTACTCGGCTGCCTTCAAGGGAAAGCTGAAGTTCCTGTTCCTCAACTCGGAGTTCAAGCTGTACATATTGCTGATAACCATATCCACGGTAAGCATCATGTATATGCTGATAATGAGCAATGGCTACATGTTGGAGGACGCTTTCAGGTGCGCCTTGTTCCAAGTGGTGTCGTTCATCACCACTACAGGACTCTTCAACGACGATGCCGGTCAGTGGCCTCACCTCACTTGGGTGATACTGGGTTGCTGCATGTTTGTCGGCTCGTGTGCCGGCAGCACGAGTGGCGGCTTCAAGTGCATTCGTGGAGTGATGGTGCTGAAGGTGATGCGCAACGAGTTCAGGCGCATACTTCATCCTAACGCAGTATTGCCGATTAAGGTCAATGGGCAGCATGTGCCTCAGGACAAGATACTGTCGCTGATGTCGTTCCTTGCCGTATATGTGCTGATGTGCCTCATCGTGGCTACGCTGATGATTGCCGTCGGCATCGACCATACAAACGCGATAACCATATCGCTTAGTTGCGTGAGCAACGTGGGCCCGACGCTCGGCACCGACATAGGACCGGTGATGTCGTGGTCGTCGCTTCCAGAGGCGGTGAAGTGGATGTGCTCGCTGCTGATGCTCATGGG
Source organism: uncultured Prevotella sp. (assembly GCA_945833995.1). Lineage (GTDB taxonomy): Bacteria > Bacteroidota > Bacteroidia > Bacteroidales > Bacteroidaceae > Prevotella. Next base: position 5,114 of record CAMAGM010000035.1, on the reverse strand, counting down.
ACGTCTTGAGATAATGACTGTTCTCGTGATATTCACGCCGACGTTCTGGAAAGACAATTGAGACAAACAAACCTACACTACATACTATAAACCCAAAAGTAGATAATAGTTAAATTAAAAAAACAAAAGAAGAAATGCAAATTTTGAAGTTCAAACCGTTGCTGAAATCTACTATTTGGGGTGGAAGCAAAATCATTCCGTTCAAGAATCTCGACTCCGACCAGGCAAATGTTGGCGAGAGTTGGGAAGTATCGGGAGTGAGAGACAATGAGTCAATCGTCTGCGAGGGCGAGTATGAGGGCAGAAAGCTGAACGAGCTTGTTGCCGAACTGAGGGAAAAACTCGTGGGCAAGGAAAACTATGAGCGCTTCGGCAACTCATTCCCGTTGCTCGTGAAGTTCATCGATGCCCAGCAGGACCTCTCCATTCAGGTTCATCCTGACGATGAGACAGCCCACAGACAAGGGAAGCCTATGGGCAAGACAGAGATGTGGTATGCCCTTGACTCTGACGACGACGCGACACTGCGCGTGGGATTGAGGAAAGCCATAACTCCGGAGCTATACAAGGAGATGGTGGAGGATGGAAGCATAGTCGGGGCATTGGCGGAATACAAGCTGAAGGCTGACGACTGCTTCTTCATTCCGGCAGGAAGGATACATGCCATCTGCAAGGGGTCGTTTGTGGCGGAGATTCAGCAGACAAGCGATGTGACCTACCGCATCTATGACTACAAACGGCGTGACAAGGACGGAAACTACCGCGAGCTGCACACGAAGGAGGCCTCGGAGGCAATCGACTACACTGTGCTTGACGACTATCGCACACACTACACTCCGATGAGGAACGAGGGCGTGCAGTTGGTTAGCTGCCCATTCTTCACCACGGCGGTTTATGACCTCGACGAGCCAATGACCCTCGACTACAGCGAGCTCGACAGTTTCGTGATTCTGATAGGTCTGAAGGGTGAGGCAACGCTGCTGACGGAAAATGGCGACGAGGTTTCGTTCAGACAAGGAGAGACAGTGTTGCTGCCAGCCACTACGGGAATGGTGAAAGTCAGTGGCACGATAAAGTTCCTTGAGACTTACGTTTGATGGATTTTAGCCCTTTTTCTTGGGCAATGCCACGTATTTCATACCTATTTTCTTGTTCTTAACATCTTTTTCCACTGAATGTTTTGGAATTAAATATTTTCTTCATATTTTTGCAGAAAAATAAAAACAGGTAGGAAACAACTTAACGCAAAATAGATATGAAATATGTTGCATTGCCTGAGGACAAGGTGCGCCGCTTGTCTTTCTATCTTGCCATGGAAGAGTACGTTGCCCGTAAGATTGACGAGCAAGACCTTTTCTTCATGTGGCAGGTGGAGCCAAGCGTGATTTTTGGTAGAAACCAGTTGATTGAGAATGAGGTGAACTTGAAGTTCTGTCGCGAGCGTGGCATAAAGACCTACAGGAGAAAGAGTGGGGGAGGCTGCGTCTATGCCGACATGAGCAATGTGATGTTCTCATACGTCACCAAGGACGAGGCGGTGGGCTTCACGTTCAATAGATATATTAATATGGTGGTGCTCGTGCTCCAGAAACTTGGAGTTGACGCCAAGGCAAGCGGTAGGAACGACGTGATGATTGGCGACCGCAAGGTGTCGGGCAACGCCTTCTACCACATTCCGGGGAGAAGCATAGTGCACGGCACGATGCTCTACGACACCGACATGGTGAACATGGTTGGTGCGATAACGCCTACCGACGAGAAACTGATAAGCAAGGGAGTGGCAAGCGTGCGGCAGAGGATAGCACTGCTGAAAGACTACATCGACCTTGACATTGAGCAGTTCAAGGCTTTCGTGCGCGACAACTTGTGTGAGGGCGAGATAATGCTCGACGACGAGGACGTGCGTGGCATAGAGGAGATAGAGAAGGAATATCTGACCGACGAGTTCATCTATGGCAACAATCCGAAATACACCATAGTGCGAAAGCGCAGGATAGAGACCGTAGGCGACTTTGAGGTAAGGATAGAGGTGAAGAACGGCGAGATAAAGGGGATGGTGATGCTTGGCGACTACTTCATCGTGGGCGACATAGACGACACCATATTGCGACCTCTGAAAGGTGTGAGACTGGAGCGTGAGGCACTTGAAAAAGCCCTTCCGGAACGTCTCGACACGGCAATACTGAATCTGAGAAAGGCCGACTTCATAGATATGCTGTTGTGAGAAAAACACGAATTTGGAAAATCCTAAGACAACAATAAAAGACTATAAAGCAATGGAAGAAAACAAAAAAACATGTCTCTATGACAAACATGTGGCTCTTGGAGCCTTGATAAGCCCATTCGGCGGCTTTGACATGCCTATCCAGTATTCCACAATCATCGACGAGCATCAGGCAGTGCGTAACGACTGCGGCGTGTTCGACGTGTCTCACATGGGTGAGGTGACTGTGAAGGGAAAGGATGCTGAGGAATATGTCAACCACATTTTCACGAACGACGTACGTGGAATGGAGAATGGAAAAATACTCTATGGCATGATGTGCTATGAGAATGGTGGCACTGTTGACGACCTCCTCGTCTATAAGATGGCGGAGAACGACTATTTCATTGTAATCAACGCTGCCAACATTGACAAGGATTGGGCTTGGATGCAGGAGCATGCCAAGGGCTACGATATTGACCTGCAGAACCGTTCTGACGTTTACGGTCAGCTTGCCGTGCAGGGACCTAACTCAGAGAAGGTAGTGGAGGAAGTGCTCGGCTTGGAGTGCAGTGAGCTGACTTTCTACACCGTGAAGACCATTGGCGACGTGATAGTTAGCCGTACGGGTTATACTGGCGAGGACGGTTTTGAGATTTATGGCTCACACGATTACATTAGGGACTGTTGGGACAAGCTGATGGCAAGTGGACGTTGCAAGCCTTGTGGACTTGGCTGCCGCGACACGCTCCGTTTTGAGGTGGGTCTGCCTCTCTATGGTGATGAGCTGTCGGCTGACATTTCCCCAGTAATGGCAGGACTGAGCATTTTCTGCAAGCTCGACAAGCCTGAGTTCATCGGTCGCGAGGCTCTTGTTGACCAGAAGGAGAACGGCGTGGAGCGTCGCCTTGTGGGCATTGAGCTTGAGGGTAAGGCTATTCCACGTCATGGCTATGCCGTAGTGAAGGATGGCGAGCAGGTAGGCGAGGTTACCACGGGCTACCACACCATCTCAACCGACAAGAGCGTCTGCATGGCGCTTGTCAAGGTGCCGTTCAACAAACTTGGAACGCCACTGGAGGTACAGATAAGGAAGAAGACCTTCCCTGGGGTCGTGGTAAAGAAGAAATTCTACGAGAAACACTATAAGAAATAATTGAAAAACTTTAAAGAATACAGAATTATGGCAAAAGTTATTGAAGGACTCTACTACTCAGAGTCACATGAGTTTGTAAAGGTTGAAGGCGACTTCGGCTATGTAGGCATTACGGATTATGCACAGCATGCTCTTGGCAACGTGGTATATGTTGATATGCCAGAGGTTGACGACGAGGTAGAGGCTGGTGAGGATTTCGGAGCTGTTGAGAGCGTAAAGGCTGCCAGCGACCTGATCTCGCCCGTAAGCGGAACTGTTGTTGAGGTGAACGAGGCTCTTGAGGACGAGCCAGAGCTGCTCAACAAGGATGCGTTTGCCAACTGGATTATCAAGGTGGAGTTGTCCGACAAGTCTGAGCTTGACAATCTGATGGATGCAAAGGCATACGAGGAGCATTGTGCTAACGAATAATATGTGAATTTATGACATACAAGTTTTTCCCTCATACGGAAGAAGACCTGAAAGAGATGCTGGCCAAGGCCGGCGTCTCTTCGTTGGAGGGTCTTTATGCCGAAGTGCCCGAGAGCATACGCTTCAAGGGCGACTATGACCTGCCTGAGGCAATGAGCGAGCTGGAGATACGCCAGTTCTTCAAGGCTCTCGGTGAGGAAAACAAGCAGCTCGTATGCTTTGCCGGAGCCGGAACCTACGACCACTATACTCCATCGGTAATCCCAAGCATCGTTGAGCGCTCGGAGTTTCTGACATCCTACACTCCATATCAGGCTGAGATCTCGCAGGGAACACTGCACTATATCTTTGAGTATCAGTCGATGATGACTGAACTCACGGGGATGGACATCTCTAACGCCTCGATGTATGACGGCACTACGGCTACTGCGGAGGCAATGCTGATGTGTATTGCCGCTGGCAAGAAGGCAAACAAGGTGCTCGTGTCTGAGACGGTTGACCCAAAGACTATTGAGGTGGTGAACACATACGCTCATTTCCACGGTGTGGAGATAGAGTTGGTGAAGGCTAAGGATGGAGCTACTGACCGTGAGGACTTTGCTGCAAAAATTGCGCAGGGTGGAGTGGCTGGTATGATTGTCCAGCAGCCAAACTACTACGGCATCGTTGAGGATTTCGAGGGCTTTGCCGACTTGGCACATGCCAACAAGGCTCTACTTGTCATCAATAGCATAGCCGCCGACCTTGCTGTGCTGAAGACTCCAGGCGAGTGGGGAGCCGACATAGCCGTAGGCGACGGGCAGAGTCTTGGAATACCGATGACTTTCGGAGGTCCTTCTGTAGGATATATGTGCTGTACGGAGAAACTCATAAGGAAACTGCCGGGGCGTATTGTAGGCATGACAAAGGACAACCGTGGTCAGCGCGCTTTCGTTCTGACACTGCAGGCACGTGAGCAGCATATCCGTCGCCAGAAGGCAACATCGAACATCTGTTCTAACGAGAGCCTTATGGCACTTTTCGTGACTATCTATATGTCGCTGATGGGCAAGGAAGGACTGAAGGAGGCTGCACGCCTCTCTTATGCAGGTGCCCACTATCTTGCAGACAAGCTCGTGGCTACGGGCAAGTTCAGTATGGCGTATGACAAGCCGTTCTTCAATGAGTTCTGTGTACGCTACAGTGGTGACGTTGATGCCCTTCAGAAGAAATTCATCGACAATGGAATATTTGGTGGAATAAAGGTTGCGCCAGATACCATAATGTTTGCTGTGACCGAGAAGCGCACGAAGGAAGAAATTGACAAATTGGTTAGTTTAATATAAGGAGGTGAGAATATGAACA